>CP033464.1:1807500-2107500 GCA_007833815.1 Brevibacillus laterosporus
CTTGGAGGTAGAGCACTGATTGGACTAGGGGCCCTCATCGGGTTACCGAATTCAGTCAAACTCCGAATGCCAAGTACTTATATCCGGGAGTCAGACGGTGAGTGCTAAGATCCATCGTCAAAAGGGAAACAGCCCAGACCATCAGCTAAGGCCCCCAAGTGTATGTTAAGTGGGAAACGATGTGGAGTTGCCCAGACAACCAGGATGTTGGCTTAGAAGCAGCCACCATTTAAAGAGTGCGTAATAGCTCACTGGTCGAGTGACTCTGCGCGGAAAATGTAACGGGGCTAAACATACCGCCGAAGCTATGGCAGTCCTTATGGACTGGGTAGGGGAGCGTTCCAAGCAGCAGTGAAGCCGTATCGTAAGGAGCGGTGGAGCGCTTGGAAGTGAGAATGCCGGTGTAAGTAGCGAAAAGACAAGTGAGAATCTTGTCCACCGAAAGCCTAAGGTTTCCTGGGGAAGGCTCGTCCTCCCAGGGTTAGTCGGGACCTAAGCTGAGGCCGAAAGGCGTAGGCGATGGACAACTGGTTGATATTCCAGTACCACCTCTGTTCCGTTTGAGCAATGGCGTGACGCAGGAGGATAGGGTGAGCGGCCTATTGGATGGCCGTCTAAGCAGTAAGTGTGGTGTGTAGGCAAATCCGCACACCAGTAAGCACAAGCTGTGATGGCGAGGGAAATTATAGTACCGAAGTCCCTGATTTCACACTGCCAAGAAAAGCGTCTAGCGAGGAACAAGGTGCCCGTACCGCAAACCGACACAGGTAGGCGAGGAGAGAATCCTAAGGTGCGCGGGATAACTCTTGCTAAGGAACTCGGCAAAATGGCCCCGTAACTTCGGGAGAAGGGGCGCCTCGGTAGGGTTTATAGCCCGAGGAGGCCGCAGTGAAAAGGCCCAAGCGACTGTTTAGCAAAAACACAGGTCTCTGCGAAGCCGCAAGGCGAAGTATAGGGGCTGACGCCTGCCCGGTGCTGGAAGGTTAAGGGGATGGGTTAGCGTAAGCGAAGCTTTGAACCGAAGCCCCAGTAAACGGCGGCCGTAACTATAACGGTCCTAAGGTAGCGAAATTCCTTGTCGGGTAAGTTCCGACCCGCACGAAAGGCGTAACGACTTGGGCGCTGTCTCGGCAAGAGACCCGGTGAAATCATAATACCTGTGAAGATGCAGGTTACCCGCGACAAGACGGAAAGACCCCATGGAGCTTTACTGTAGCCTGGTATTGAAACTTTGTGCATCATGTACAGAATAGGTGGGAAGCTGTGAAGCGAGGGCGCCAGCCTTCGTGGAGCTGTCGTTGGGATACCACCCTTGATGTACGGAGTTTCTAACTTGCCGCCCTTATCGGGTGGAAGGACCATGCCAGGTGGGCAGTTTGACTGGGGCGGTCGCCTCCTAAAGAGTAACGGAGGCGCCCAAAGGTTCCCTCAGAATGGTCGGAAATCATTCGTAGAGTGTAAAGGCACAAGGGAGCTTGACTGCGAGACCTACAAGTCGAGCAGGGACGAAAGTCGGGCTTAGTGATCCGGTGGTTCCGCATGGAAGGGCCATCGCTCAACGGATAAAAGCTACCCTGGGGATAACAGGCTTATCTCCCCCAAGAGTCCACATCGACGGGGAGGTTTGGCACCTCGATGTCGGCTCATCGCATCCTGGGGCTGAAGTAGGTCCCAAGGGTTGGGCTGTTCGCCCATTAAAGCGGTACGCGAGCTGGGTTCAGAACGTCGTGAGACAGTTCGGTCCCTATCTGTCGCGGGCGTAGGAAGTTTGAGGAGAGCTGTCCTTAGTACGAGAGGACCGGGATGGACGCACCCCTGGTGCACCAGTTGTCACGCCAGTGGCACAGCTGGGTAGCTATGTGCGGACGGGATAAGCGCTGAAAGCATCTAAGCGTGAAGCCCCCTTCAAGATGAGACTTCCCATAGCGCAAGCTAGTAAGACCCCTCATAGACGATGAGGTTGATAGGTTCGGTGTGGAAGTGCAGTAATGCATGGAGCTGACGAATACTAATCGGTCGAGGACTTATCCACATTGCCTTTATGCTGACTTTCATTATCCAGTTTTGAAAGAACAACCTTTCTTTCATACTGTTCCTCAGTAGCTCAATGGTGGAGCAACCGGCTGTTAACCGGTAGGCTGGCGGTTCGAGTCCGTCCTGAGGAGCCATATGGATGGATGTCCGAGCGGCCGAAGGAGCACGATTGGAAATCGTGTAGGCGGGGTCAACTCGTCTCGTGGGTTCAAATCCCACTCCATCCGCCATAATTAGGCCCGTTGGTGAAGCGGTTTAACACAGCAGCCTTTCACGCTGTCATACAGGGGTTCGAATCCCCTACGGGTCACCATATATCTTCGGAGGATTAGCTCAGCTGGGAGAGCATCTGCCTTACAAGCAGAGGGTCGGCGGTTCGATCCCGTCATCCTCCACCATTTTTATTTTCATATTGTCGCGGGGTGGAGCAGCTCGGTAGCTCGTCGGGCTCATAACCCGAAGGTCGCAGGTTCAAATCCTGTCCCCGCAACCAAATTTTGGAGCTGTGGTGAAGTTGGAGTTCACGCCGGTCTGTCACACCGGAGGTCGCGGGTTCGAGTCCCGTCAGCTCCGCCATTTCTTATTTAGAATATGGCAATCATGTTTGGCTCGGTAGCTCAGTCGGTAGAGCAGAGGACTGAAAATCCTCGTGTCGGCGGTTCGATTCCGTCCCGAGCCACCTTTATTGTGTAGGGGCATAGTTTAATGGTAGAACAAAAGTCTCCAAAACTTTTGGTGTGGGTTCAATTCCTACTGCCCCTGCCATTATAATTTTTTTATGGCGGTCGTGGCGAAGTGGTTAACGCATCGGATTGTGGCTCCGACACTCGTGGGTTCGATTCCCATCGATCGCCCCATTTTTTTATGCGGATGTAGCTCAATTGGTAGAGCGTCGCCTTGCCAAGGCGAAGGTCGCGGGTTCGAGACCCGTCGTCCGCTCCATCTATGGAGGTATAGCCAAGTGGTAAGGCACGGGTCTGCAAAACCCTTATCCCCGGTTCAAATCCGGGTACCTCCTCCATTTAAGTTCTTACATATTTTTTATGAAGATATTAGCAGTATATGTTGATTTACATAGATAAATATGATAGAATGCTAGAGTAAGAAAATGTAATGACATTTGCAATATAACATGCCGGTATGGCGGAATTGGCAGACGCGCGCGACTCAAAATCGTGAGGGAAACCGTGGGGGTTCAAGTCCCTCTACCGGCACCATATGTAAAGGAAATGCTTTCTTCATTTTGAAGAGGGCATTTTTTTTATTGACTTATTGCTACTTATAACACATGTTATTTTGTATTGGATAATAGCACAGAGTAGTTTGGAGTAAAGAGGAAGGAGGGGAAGACGCTGTGAAGTATGGCTTAAATAGTACACCACCTTGGAAGGTAACAATACCGGCAGCTGTACAGTGGTTTATTGTAACTCTTTCATGTAGTATTGCGGTCCCTATTGTAATTGGTGAAGTTTATGGATTAAGTGAGACCCAAACAGCTTTGTTTATTCAACAAACTTTGTTTTATATTGGATTAGCTTCTCTCATTCAGGCCTGGATCGGGCATAGATACCCTATGATGGAGGCTCCTGCAGGGTTATGGTGGAGTATTTTTCTGATGTTGGCCCAAATAGGTGCCACCATGGGATTGGCTCCAATGGAAATAGGACAATCCTTTCAAGTAGGTATGGTCATTTCAGGTTTGATCTTTTTAATTCTAGGTTTCACGGGTTCCATAAGTAAGTTACAAAAACTATTTACTCCTTCTGTAACAGGTACTTATATGATTTTACTAGCAATATCACTAGCTAGCAATTTTATTAAAGGGATGCTAGGGGTAGGTTATCATGGTGCAACTACTGTGCTTCCTAACATTGCATTGGCTTCTATTGTTATTATTATGATTGTTTTACTTTGTCAAAAAATAAAAGCTATCGCTAGTTTTGCTGTATTAATCGGGATGTTAGCAGGTTGGGTAACATATGCCTTATTGGGATGGACAGATCCTATTAGAGAGTCATCTGCTTTGATAACCTTACCACGTTTGTTTTTCTGGGGACCTTTTCACTGGGATCTGGGAATTGTGGTGACGTGTGTTCTCACCACTTTAATTCTTTTAACTAATTTAATTACTAGCATAGCTGTTATTGGGGAAGCAACTAAAGAAAAGGCAGAAAAGAAACACTTTGATAAAGGTGGGGTATTTACAGGTGTGTCTCATCTAATTTCTGGTTTGGCAGGGGTTGTGGGGATGATACCACTTACACTAGCTGCGGCATTTATACAAACTACAAAGATTGCATCCAGACTGCCATTTATTTTAGCTATGTCTTTTATGATGATGATCGGTTTGATGCCCTCAATCTCCAATGTACTAGCGACATTGCCAACACCAGTCGCATATGCGGCTATGTTTGTGACGTATGCCCAAATCCTAGGATTTGGTTTGCGAGATTTTAAAAGACTTCCTTTTAATGAACGAACTATTATTGTGGTAGGTTGTTCTTTGTTATTAGGATTGGGTATCATGTTCATTTCCCCCGATGCATGGGGTACATTACATCCTATGCTAAGTTTTTTATGTAGTAATGGACTATTAGTCGGGGTGCTTCTGGTTTTGTTATTGGAGCACGTTATCTATCCTAATGGTGCTGTGCAAACTGTAGATACAAAAAAAGACGAATCTGCTTCCTAGGCAATTCGTCTTTTTTTGTATCATTTTGTTGAAATAATAGCTGATTCAGCAACATCGCCGCTATTTATTTCGATCATCATTCTGGCAGAGGAACCAATGATTTTTTCCTGTTCATTTGGTGATACATTTGGTGGAACAAAGATGATCTGTAATAGCTCCGTACTATCTACTGACACACTCGTCCGAAGAGAATCAACAATGGGACTACCAAAGGCTCCATTTTCATCAGCTAAAATAATTTTGCCTTTCATAGTAACATCACGACCATTTAGAGCTGGATACGTATCATTTTCTGTGCCTAATTGACAACGTATCGGAAGTTGTAATTTGTGAACATCATATAGACCAAAAGGAAGAAAATGTATAAGAGACAAAAAATTATTGATATCTACAGCAGAATTTACCCAGTGAAATGGATTTCCTTGTAAAATCCGTCGTAGCAACGCCTCAGAAGAAGGGCGATATCGAGTAGGATCAATACCTAATTTTTTAAATCCTCCACGCCAAGAGCTTAGATTAGGTATATCCTTTAGGGTTTCGAGAGAATGTTCTAAACGAAGAGACTCGATAAAATAATTCATGCGACCCATTAGCATTTTGGGAGAGGTAGAGAGTGACATCCCCGAATAATGAATCATACCTAAAGAAAATCCTGGGAGCTTCTCTAACAGAGTAGCATCAATGGTTACATACATGAAAAGGCTCCTTTCCAAATAAAACCTTATGGGAATAGTATATCACAGTGCTAAGAGACTTATAAAATACATCTATAACAGCGAAAACTTTTCGTACACCAGATGAAATGCAGTATTCCTTCCATTTAATCATGGTAAAATGAAAAGCCAATAACAGGTATGGAAAAGGAAGGAAAAACAGTTTGTTTTTACGCAACGGATCACGTAACATGAGGAATAGATTTTATTGAAATATTTTTGTGAAAGGCTCTGTCCTTTTGTACAATAGATATAGGAATCAAGGAGGTAACAGAACGACGATGAAGGAAGTTACGATTTATACAGACGGAGCATGCTCGGGTAACCCAGGTCCAGGTGGATGGGGTGCAGTTCTATTTTATGGTGAACATAAAAAAGAAATGTCAGGATATGCTGAACAAACAACGAATAATCGAATGGAACTACAGGCTGTTATTGAAGCACTTAAGGTTCTTAAAGAGCCCTGCAAAGTTACTATATATAGTGATAGTGCCTATGTTGTGAACTGTTTTCAGCAACGATGGCATGTAGGTTGGGTACAGCGAGGATGGAAGAACAGTAAAAACCAACCTGTAGAGAATCAGGAGCTATGGAAAGAACTTCTGTCATTCATGGAGGTACACCAAGTCAGTTATGTAAAAGTAAAGGGTCATGCAGACAATGAATGGAATAATCGTTGTGACGAATTGGCTACGGGAGCGATTAAACACCGGTGAAGTCAACTCTAGACCCAACATACTGGCAACGATTAAAAGAAACCATTCAACGATATGCAGCAGAAATAGGTATTGATAAAATTGGATTTACCTCAGCAGATCCCTTTTTAGAATTAAAAGACAGATTGATCGTCCATCGGGAAAAAGGATATGAGTCAGGATTTGAAGAGAAGGATATTAATAAGCGTGTGTATCCGGAGCTCACTCTTGAGGGGGCACGTTCTATTATCGCTATTGCTATTGCCTATCCATCCAAAATGACCAATTTTCCTAAATCAGAGCCTGAGGCATATAGAGGAATTCTGGCTCGTTCCGCATGGGGATTGGACTACCATCATGTTTTACGTGATAAATTAAATCGACTTGCTGATTTTATTCAAGAACTGGAACCAGATGCACGCTTAGAATCTATGGTAGATACGGGTGTGCTGTCTGATCGTGCTGTAGCTGAGAGAGCAGGAATAGGGTGGGTAGGAAAAAATTGTTCCATCATTACTCCAGAATTCGGTTCTTATGTCTATCTGGGAGAGATGATTACGAACCTCCCATTCCCATCTGATCAGCCGATAGAAGATCAGTGTGGTGATTGTACGCTTTGTTTGGATACATGCCCTACTCAGGCTTTAGTTCAAGGTGGACAACTAAATTCACAGCGATGTGTAGCTTTTCTGACACAAGTCAAAAATGAAATCCCAGAAGAATTTCGAGAAAAAATAGGAAATAGATTGTATGGCTGTGACACCTGTCAAACGACATGTCCTAAAAATAAAGGTATGAACTTTACGCATCATCCAGAGACTTTACCAGACCCAGAATTAGTTAAGCCTTTGTTAAAACCTTTACTTACAATTGGCAACAAAGAGTTTAAGGAAAGATTCGGAACTTCTTCTGCTGCTTGGCGTGGTAAAAAGCCTATACAAAGAAATGCGATTTTGGGTTTAGCACATTTTAGAGATAAGTCAGCAGTTCCAGACTTAATTGAGCTTTTACACAAAGATACTCGTCCAGTAATCCGTGTGACTTCTGCTTGGGCATTAGGGCGGATTGGTGGAGAGTTAGCAATGGAAGCATTAGAACTAGCATGCCAGAAGGAACAAGATGAGTCTGTGTTGCCTGAGATACAAAAAGCAATAAAAAAGTTAGAAAGTAAAAACCGTGAGCAACAAGGCTCTTAAACAAAAGGGAGAGAGTAAGGATGAATGTACTACATTACTCTTATATGGATGCACCCATTGGAGGATTAACTTTAGTAACTAATAATATAGGTGTCTGTTATATCCAATTTGGACAAGATGAAACAAGCATGCATGCCATCCATAACTGGGCAAAGAAATGGGAGTATACCCTATCTGATCAGCCCACTCCAGAAAAACATCAAGAGCTTCATCAACAACTGCATGATTATTTCCAAGGAAAACGTCAAACATTTACTTTACAAATAGACCTTCACGGAACAGTGTTCCAGAAAAAGGTATGGCATGCATTACTTGACATTCCATACGGTGAGACACGCTCTTATAAAGATATTGCATGTAGTATTGGATCAGAAAAGGCAGTAAGAGCAGTAGGGGGAGCTAATAACAAAAATCCTGTTTCATTACTTGTTCCGTGCCATCGAGTAATTGGGGCGGGTGGATCATTGGTCGGATATGGCGGTGGGTTATCTATAAAGGAGCAACTTCTTTCACTAGAAGGAGCATTACCGACAGTTCGAAAACAAGAAAGAGTTAAATAGGGTTTACCAACTGTATGAGCTATAATTATGTGATTGTTCATGGGTCAAGTCTCCTATCCATATACTTATCAATAGATGCTAGTTGCTCGATCAAGAGTGCTATAAACTTTGAGAAGTCTTGATCGGAAGCGTACATCCCGAAATGGAAGGGAGCATACGTATGGCTGGAGAAACTTGGAGGAATGAAGTAGACCAATATCTTGGAGAAATAGACAAGGCACTCATAAACTTTAATTTTTCTATTTCGTCTAAACAAATGAATGTCACAGAAAAAACAAAGAAAGCTCTTAGGTGTTGGCAAGCAGAATGGCTTCGATGGAAGGACACACAAGACGATTCAGGAAGCTGTTCATTACAGGCTGTCCACACAAAGTTAACCCCCATTTATGTGGCTTTGTTCTCGTCAAATGTTACGGTATCAGGTCTTCTTCACAGAAGGATTTATTACAGATCTAATCCCTCTGCGTCCCTTGAGTTTTATGAAATGCAAACCACCGAACAGATTAAATTAATCACTGCTGATGGGGATATTTGGAAATTCGAACAAGTGTGGGGTATGCCTATGCCATTATTCCATGGTGGCAATAATTCCAACTCTTCATATCCAATGAATAACGAAGAGACGAAAGTTTCCTTAGATGATAATGTCCCCATTACTAACGTAGAATCAGCTGTCCATCCTGTTGTTTTGTCCTATGGCTATAATCGAGAAGCTGCTGTTGCCTATGCAAATAGGTATTGGGAAACACCCAACCCAGCGTATCCTTATTTTCAAGATGATTGTACGAATTTTATTTCTCAATGCTTACATGCAGGGGGAATCCCTATGATTTTTACCAATAATAGGGCAAAAGGATGGTGGTATCGTCATCGGAATGAAGGCTGGAGTTTTAGCTGGGCGATTGCAAATAGTTTAGAATCATTGTTGGCTAAAGGGGGAGCTCCATTTTACGCCCAACAAAGAGAAACTCCGCAAGAATTGGAGATTGGCGACATCATTTGCTATGATTTTACTGGGGACGGAAGATGGGATCACAATACGATTGTGGTAGCAAAAGACGAGCAGGGATTTCCTTTAGTGAACGCGCACACGTTTAATGCGCAGTATCGTTTCTGGGAGTACCTAGATTCTACTGCCTACACCCCTTCTATTAAGTACCGTTACTTTCATGTGATGGCTGTCGGAAATTGAAACTTCACTTGGGTTTACTAAATCATCTAGGATGGAAGAACGTCACAATAAAGCCTTTTAGAACCATAAAAAATCTAGAACCATAAAAAATTTGGAGTTAAAACCTCTGGGCATGGTCAAAAACCTTAAAGAGTAGTTTGCTTCTTTTGAGATTGGGGTGGGGAGCTGTTCTTTAGGGTTTTCTTACTGAAGTTTTTCAAAATATATCGAAATGACCCTTTATACGATAATATGATAGTGAGTTAGTTGGAGGAGAGATAACGTCTATGTCTTTACACATCGTACTACATGAACCATTAATTCCAGCCAATACAGGGAATATTGCTAGAACTTGCGCGGCAACTGGGGTTCATCTGCATCTAATACGTCCGCTTGGCTTTTCAACCGATGACAAAGCTCTTAAACGAGCGGGGTTGGATTACTGGCATGCAGTAAACATCAGTTACTACGACAATTTTGAGCATTTTGCTCATGTACATGAGCATAAAACTGATCGCTTTTTCTTTGTAGAGACAAATGGGACAAGACCTTATAGTGAGATAGACTTTCAGCCTGGAGATTTTATTATCTTGGGTAAGGAAACCAGTGGCATCCCGCAAGAAATTATGGATAGATACAACCCCAATCAAATTGTCCGTATCCCTATGGGTGGAGCAACTAGGTCCATGAATTTATCCAATTGTGCTGCCATTGTTACTTTCGAAGGACTACGACAGATTGGGTTTCCAGGACTAGAATAAGCCAAATTATAGAAGGCCTGATTTAGAGATTAAGTAAAAATATAGGAACGGAAAAGAGGAGAAATACATGTCACAGGCAAGCACAGTATTTTTTGATTTAGATGGAACCCTATTAGAAATGCATACAGATCAGTTTGTAGAGAATTATTTAAAAGAATTAGCCGTGTTTGTTGGCGATAAATTCGAAGCAAAGCAGTTGATTGGTTGGCTATGGGGATCCACGAAAGCGATGATTATTAACAAAGAAGCTGATAAAACGAACGAACAGATATTTATTGAGAATTTTGTACAACTGAGTAGTATGAAACAAGAAGATGTATGGCCTATCTTTGAAAAATTTTATGTAGAACTATTTCCGAGTTTGTCACACTACACTAATCCATCTCCTTGGGGTAAAAAATTAGTGGAAGCAGCTAAAGAGGCAGGTTATCGAGTGGCTGTTACAACCAATCCCGTTTTTCCTAAAGAAGCTATCTATGGAAGATTAGCTTGGCTTGAGCTGACTCCAGAGGATTTTGAATGGGTAACGGTGTACGAGACATCCCACTTCACAAAGCCAAATGTAGAGTATTATCGAGAGGTTTGCGATCGTTTGCAAGTAGAACCTGAAGAGTGCATTATGGTGGGGAATCATATGCAGGAAGACATGGTGGCCAGCCAATTAGGCCTAAAAACCTTTTTGGTGACTAACTATATGGAAGATCGAGGGGAGCCTACTTATCAGGTAGACCAGCGGGGAACGATAGAGGAATTATATCAAGCAATTACAAAGCGTAAAGGTGTATTTGCTAAAGCTTGATAAGAAAATAATAGAAACGTGAACAAAGAAAAGAGAAAACACATAAAAGGAACGAAGAAATAGAAGAAGAAAAGAACTAATAAGAAAAAAGAAGAGAAAAAGCAAAAGCAAAAGCATAAGAAAGAAAAAAGCAAAAAGAAAAAGAAGAAAACAAGATACAGAAATAAATAAAGTGAATTGAAGTAATAAAGCAAATTAACATGAATAAAACGAATCAAAATAATGGCTCAAAACAAGTCTAATATATTTGATTCGACTAAAACAAAACGGCTATAAAAAAATGCTAATAAGGAATATACAACTAAAGCAGGACCATATGAAGGAAAGCCTAAGCTGCCAAACAATCAGGCAGCTTTTTTGTGTATAAATTTCTTTTCAAAGTTCGATAACATCACTTAATTCATTTTCTGAAATGACAATAAAGCCTTCTTGGCGTAATAAGGCTGACGTCACTCCTTGTCCAGGAATACGTTGATTGGAAAAATGCCCATTGTAAATATTATGGCTACCACAGGATGGGCTGTTTTCTTTTAAAACAAGATGGGTTGCTTGATATTGTTTAGCAAGCTGAAGAGTTTGATAAGCCCCGTCAATGTATAAATGGGTTACATCACGTCCTGATTTCTCCACAACCTTTGCTGTGCCCCGTAAGACATCGTCTCCATTGCCCCCCACGATCTCTGCTGACTCTCGTGGTGTAATGAAGCCGCCGAGTAGTTCAGGGCAAACCGTGACTGCTTTGTTTTGAGTGACTAATTCTTTCACCTTTTCGTCAAGGCTGTGGCTACCGTTATAACGGCAATTGAGTCCAGCTAGACAGGAGCTGACGAGAAGCATGTTTGCTTCACCTTTCTTTTCCTTATTATAAAAATAACCAGCACAAGTTCACAAAAATGTGTGGCTCGTCTGGTTATCAAAGCGTTGAGGAATCTGGAAACGTATAAGAATTTGGAAGCGCATAAGATTCTAAAGACGCATAAGATTTTAAAAAACCATAAGATTCCAGAATCGTACAGACCTGCCTACTTTACATGTTCCAGGTCTTATCCTCGTTATAACCCGCCGTCAAGATGAAGAATAGAAAGACGACGAATACTCCACCAACAATAAACGTACCCATAGAGTAGAGCTCCTTTCTTTACTGTAGTACATCCATTATAACGTAGACTGACTTTTTTGCCTATTGCATGACTTGACAGAATTGTTTCAGCTTTCACAAAAACTTCTAGGTACTTTGAGCGAAACATGATGGGCACATCTGCATACTCTTAGGAGAGAACCTTATTTTCACCTGATATTTCGAGTTCTTCCAAGAATGTAGAAAAATATCGGGACATATATTTGTTTGTCGAGATAACCTAATTTGCGAGTGAAGAATTGGTCGGTATAGGGAGGAGTGACTTGCATGGATATTTTAAAAAGAATTGCAGAGCACCGGGCCCGTGAAGAAAAGTTAACGTGGAAAGGCACGTTTGCTGAATATCTTGAGCTTGTCCGCAAACATCCACAGATTGCACAGACAGCTCATTCACGTGTCTACAACATGATCAAAAGCCATGGAATCGAAGGGAATGAAGACGGCAGCAGAAGTTATAAATTTTTCGGACGCGAAATCTATGGTTTGGATCGTAGTGTTGAGCGACTGGTTGAGGAGTATTTCCATTCTGCGGCAAGAAGATTGGATGTAAGAAAAAGAATCCTGTTGCTAATGGGGCCGGTCAGTGGGGGAAAATCGACAATCGTAACGATGCTCAAGCGTGGTTTGGAGGAGTATTCCCGTACAGATGAAGGTGCAATTTATGCCTTAGATGGCTGCCCTATGCAAGAAGAACCCCTCCATTTGATTCCCAATGAACTACGTCCTGAATTTGAGCAAGAATTTGGTGTGAAGATTGAAGGAGAGCTTACTCCTTACAACAGGATGCGATTAGAAACAGAATATGGTGGTCGAATGGAAGATTTCCCTGTGACGCGAATCTTCTTTTCCGAGTCAAAACGAGTGGGGATTGGTACCTTTAGTCCATCTGATCCGAAATCGCAAGACATCGCTGATTTAACCGGGACTATAGATTTTTCCACGATCACGAAGTATGGTTCTGAGTCTGATCCTCGTGCCTATCGTTTTGATGGGGAACTAAACAAAGCGAATCGTGGTGTCATGGAATTCCAAGAGATGCTGAAATGCGATGAAAAATTCCTGTGGCACTTATTGTCATTGACTCAAGAAGGCAATTTTAAAGCGGGAAGATTCGCTTTAATTTCGGCTGATGAGCTTATAATTGCTCATACAAACGAAACGGAATACAAAACCTTTATCGGAAATAAAAAGAATGAAGCATTACAGTCTAGAATGATTGTCATGCCAGTTCCTTACAATCTGCGGGTAGCAGAAGAAGAAAAGATTTATGATAAATTAATTAAGCAATCTGATTTAGGCCATGTTCATATTGCTCCACATGCGCTATATACGGCGGCCATTTTTTCTATTTTAACCCGTTTAAAAGAGTCCAAGAAACAAGGCGCTGATCTATTAAAGAAATTACGTTTGTATAATGGTGAATCGGTTGAAGGCTTCAAAGGCTCTGACATCGAGGAATTACGTAATGAGCATGTGGATGAGGGAATGTCTGGAATTGATCCTCGTTATGTCATAAACCGGATTTCCAGTGCACTCATTCGTCGTGATACTGAGTCTATTAATGCCTTGGATATTTTGCGGGCATTAAAAGAAGGGCTCGATCAGCATGCTTCCATTAGCAAGGAACAGCGAGAGCGTTACTTAAATTTCATCTCTATCGCACGTAAAGAGTACGATGAGATTGCGAAAAAAGAAGTTCAGAAGGCTTTTGTGTACAGCTATGAGGAATCAGCTAAAACCATGATGGATAATTATCTGGATAATGTTGAGGCGTATTGCAACTCTAACCGCTTACGTGATCCAGTAACAGGTGAAGAATTGGAACCAGATGAACGTCTCATGCGGTCTATTGAAGAGCAGATTGGTATTTCTGAAAATGCCAAACGTGCATTCCGTGAAGAGATTCTTATTCGGATATCAGCTTATGCGCGTAAAGGTAAACGTTTTGACTACAACACGCATGATCGTCTGCGGGAAGCGATTGAGAAAAAATTATTTGCAGATTTAAAAGATGTGGTTAAAATAACAACCTCCACGAAAACACCAGATGAGCATCAATTGAAGAAAGTGAATGAAGTGACACGTCGTTTGGTTGAAGAACACGGATATACGCCAATTTCAGCAAATGAACTGCTGCGTTATGTGGGTAGTTTGCTGAATCGATAGGAGGGGGAATGATGAACGACTCCTCGTTTATCGTCTCCAAAGAAGACTGGTCTCTGCATCGCAAAGGTCATCAGGACCAGAGCAGACATCAGGAAAAGGTAAAAGAGGCGATCAAGAAAAACCTGTCTGATTTAGTAAGCGAAGAAAACATCATTATGTCTAATGGGCGAGAAATTATTAAAATACCAATCAGATCGCTGGATGAGTATCGCTTCCGTTACAATTTTAATAAAGGCCAGCATACAGGCCAAGGTCAAGGGAATTCCAAGATAGGAGATGTGGTAGCTAAAGACGGTGAACCGGCTGATGCTACTGCGGGCCAAGGTCAAGGAGCTGGCGATCAACCTGGTAACGATTATTATGAAGCGGAGATTACAGTAGAAGAGTTGCAGGAAATGCTGTTTGCTGAGTTGGAGTTGCCTAATCTCCAAACGAAAGACGAACAGAAAATTACCATAGAAGATATTCAGTTTAATGATGTGCGGAAAAAAGGTTTAATGGGTAACATTGATAAAAAGCGTACCTTGATGTCTGCAATTCGCCGAAATGCACTAGCTGGGTATGACGATCTGGAGCTAGGTATCTCTATGGATGACTTGCGATTTAAAACATGGGAAGAGATTGTGAAGCCACATTCCAATGCCGTAATTTTGGCAATGATGGATACGAGTGGATCTATGGGAGTTTTTGAAAAATACGTAGCCCGCAGCTTTTTCTTTTGGATGCTTCGCTTTTTGCGTACCAAGTATGAAAAGGTGGAGATCGCCTTCATCGCGCATCATACGGAAGCGAAGGAAGTGACGGAGGATGCGTTCTTTTCTAAAGGAGAGAGCGGCGGAACCATCTGCTCATCTGCCTATCGAAAAGCTTTGGAAATTATCGACGCACGATATCCGGTAAGCCAATACAATATTTATCCGTTTCATTTTTCCGATGGGGATAACCTGACTTCGGATAATGAACGGTGCGTGAAATTGGTGAAAGAATTGATGGAAAGGTCTAATATGTTTGGGTATGGAGAAGTAAATCAGTATAATCGCCATAGCACACTGATGTCAGCCTATCGTCACATTAAAGACCCAAAATTCATGTACTCGATCATTCGAGAAAAAGGTGAGGTTTACAAAGCTTTAAAACAGTTTTTTGGCAAAAAAGAAATAGATGTTAAATAAAATTTTTACATTGTAATGGAATCCCCTATGGCTAATATGTGTATAAACCCTTTATTTAAGTGGGAAAAGACATAATTGACCAGAAGGGGATTTTTTATGTGAGCTAAAGAATTGGTTAATAAGTTCTAAGTGTACCTTATCGGATGTAATTAATTAGGTAAAAATCACAGCATAGGCGCGGGCAAAAGCACCATCACTGTTTTTTATCTTTAAAGGAGCGGCTGAAAGAAAAAACGTTCTTGGCCAATATGATCGAGATTGGTGAGGTTGTCGTCTCCACTTCATCAGGAGAAATGAAATCTAATCCAATGGCTTTGATCTTCAGACGTACTAGTTCATCAGCTAATTCTTTCGATAGATAAGGTGCTTGATGGATGTACTCTTCGCTGTTCCATTGCTTGGACAAGTCCGTAAATATCAAAACAATATCCCCTTCTTTGATCTGTGCTTCTTTCAATACCTCTTTGGGGAGTTATCTCTCTCGGATGTGCCTTGCATCGACTAGTATCGCTTCTCCCACAAAAGCATCTAGTGGCAACTCTTCAATCATTTTCCCACCAGAAATGAAATGTGCTGGGGCGTTTTAAACTAGATGGATTTATTGAAATGGATGGATCACCTACTTATCATCCTAACTATTATCTAGTAGAATGGCGTACACATAATGGAGTGGAAAATATCGTTTGGAGTGACGGATATGCGGAGAAAGCCCGCATTCAATTAAAAGACGCTGCTTTTGGGTTAACAGAAACTTCTTCTGTAGATATTCCCCCCCTAATGGACTACAAATTAAAGTGCAAAAAGTAGTAGGGAAAAAGACGAAGCAGTTATTGAGATAAGTAAAAAAGGAAGTAAGATAGAAGGGGTAAGACAAGAATATAAATAATGGAAGGGAAATTCAATCAAGAGAGGTAATCATCATTTTTTAGTAATATATAAAAGGACTTTTTCCCTGATTGAGAAAAAGTCCTTTTATATATTAGCACTAGTACTGATAAAAAGCTTATCTTGGCTCTAATACATGCATAAATGGCTCGTCTAACATCGATAGCAACAGCTCACGAGTGGACGTATGGCGTAATCCACAGAGAATGATACGAACCTCTCTTAGCATATTTTCAACAGGCATGATTTCACCTGAGTGATTTTTAAGTAACGTGTCCTCGGCAGAAAGATGTGCGTTCAAATGACGAGCATTTCGCTTGGCAACGATCAGCAATCGATGCTGAACATCTAGTAAGGCATCTGCGAAAGGAGCCTCCATTTCAATATATCCACGAATCTTAGCCAGACGAGCATAGGCTTCTCGCCATCTCCATAATTGTTTCTTTTGTTCTCGTTGGCACGGATTAGGTTCTGGCAGTGTTGGTTTGGACAACAGCGAAAGTGGGGTAGGCCATGTATCTGGATGCATGGATTCTTGTAATTTTGTAATACAGTACGAATCAGGTTCCATTAATTCAATTACTTCTCGATAGGCAGCAATATGTTTACGTGCTTCACTACAAATTCCCCATGGACTATGCTGTTGGATATTATCAATATATGGCTGATAAGGTGGCATGATAGATGAAATTTCCTCCTCTGTGAGTGGATGATTAGCTACTACGAGCCGCTTAATCTGATTATCTGATATGTAATTATTTTCTGTTTCCAATTGCATGTAAGCCTTGGTGAACCATTGCAGAGAGCGAGCAGATACTGTAGGAATTTCTCCCCGCATGACGCTAAGGCGATGTTCTGCAAATTCGGGAAAAATTGATCCATTAAATCCATCATGAGTCACATGTAAATCATCTCGAACAGAAATAAGCTCAGAAAGGACGGTTTCTTCAAGAGCAATAATGCTTGTCTCCATATGGGTAAGATAACTTATCTCTTCATTTTCATCACCCAAGGTTCGCGAATAGAGGTCGTAGCAGAACAGAATATGAGCCATTTCATGAAAGTAGCTTTGATAGGGAAAATTGACGTAATCTGATTGGCGAAAGTATTGATGATTTTGATAGATACGTCCCTGTTCAGGGCGAAAAGAAGAGGACTGTGAGGTGGTTTTATCTGCGATGTATAGAGTAAGTCCCTCGTTATAACTAGTAATCCAAATTGCTTGATAGGTAGGACTTAGCAACAGTGCAATCGAATGATTAGTAATTCGACCAGGAACATTAAAAAAATCACTCTGATAATGAGGGTATAAAGATAGCCAAGTCATCCCCAAAGCGAGTGCTTTGTATAATTCAAATTCACTTTCATTAGCACAATCAACAGTGAATTGATGTAGGGCATTTAAACTTTGTATAAAGGAATGGGAATTATATGTATAGTTTTCAACGTATTGTATATAAGTAGCTTTGAAATCAGCAGGTTCTACTGTTAGGAAAATTTGTAAGCCATCAATCCACAGGTCTCCACCAATAGAGGAATTCATCCATGCTTCATGATCATGAGTAAGAGAACGAATCTCTTGATATTTTTCAATTAGTTGGGTGTATTGCACGAAATGACCTCCTTTTTGATATTCGGTACTAGAATACTAACTCCAAAAAGAAGAGCACCCTAAATAGGTGTCCCCTATTTTAACAGAGTACGATCTTTTTAAACTGTTGTTATTTATAGAAAAAATAAGGGGTAGCGACAGCCTTCATCTTTTTTAGCAGCAGCGTTCTGTGACGAATTTACTTTTACTACTTTTTTATAGATAATCACCCTTTCTTATATAATATATAACAAACATTACGAATATACAGTAAATTAGTGTTTGTTTATGGTAGTATATGGTAATATATGGTTATAGTCAATAGATTTCGTATACAAAAATTCCTTGCTATTTTTATGGAAGCCTTTTCATTCTTATTCGCAAACGGGAGGGGTTTATTTGCTCCTGTCATAATTTGAAAACAATATGTTATGTTGTTAGATGTTCTGCTAAACTTGTAATAGTTCTTTTTGGTAATTTTTATGAAAAACTTTGGAAGTGTCTCCCTCGTTTTTAGGCTCGACGAATTTTCTCTCTTCTATCATCGGGAAACGGGAAGATAGAGAACGAAGTCACAGTATTTTTGCAAGGAAAGGTGAATTGAGATGTCAAATCGAGAAGAAGATTCTATCCAAAGGAATGAGATGAACGAGCAAAGTAATGAGGAAATAATTGTAGTAGGGATAGGTGCATCTGCTGGAGGATTAGAAGCGTTACAGGAATTTTTTGAGCATTTACCAGAGACGTCAAACATGGCGTTTGTTATTGTTCAACATCTATCACCACATTATAAAAGTTTTATGGCTGAACTGTTGGAAAAGCATACAACACTTACGATTAAGCAAGTGACTGAGGGAATGAAAATTGAACCTGACTCTATTTATTTGAATCCGCCTAAGAAGTATATTCGGCTCATGAATGGTCAATTTTCTTTAACGAAATATCCTGAAATATCAGGTATTCATTTACCTATAGATGTATTCTTGGTATCCTTGGCTACTGAGCAAAAACAGCGTGCTATCGCTATTATTCTCTCAGGAACAGGAATAGATGGCTCAAATGGAATAAAGGCCATCCACGAATATGGGGGGATGGTTATGGCACAAAATAGTGATTCAGCCAAGTTTGATGGTATGCCAAGAAGTGCACTATCTACAGGAGTAGTTGATTTTATTTGCGCTCCGTATCAGTTAGGAGAGTATTTAATACACTATGTAAAACGCTATATATTCGGTGAAGTGGAAGAGGTAAAAAGCGTTGCAGACGATCAGGTAACAAAAATACTTACTCTACTTAATCAGTATAGTGGGGTAGATTTTACTGGATATAAACGCGATGGTGTCATCCGACGAATTGAACGACGTATGAAGCTGAATAGCAAGGAATCCTTAGCGGAGTACATTCACTATTTAGAGGAAACACAAGAGGAACAAGAAGCTTTACAGAATGATATGCTTATTAATGTTACCCATTTTTTCCGAGATCGAGAAGCATTTAACATCGTGAAAGCTAAAGTAATACCAGCTATCATTGAAAATAAGCAAGTAAATGGCGAACAACATGTACGTATTTGGGTAGCGGGTTGTTCTACAGGGGAAGAAGCCTATTCCCTAGCTATGCTGTTTGACGAATATTTATGTAAAAAGGAAATTACGCTTGATGTACGAATTTTTGCTACCGATGTAGATAAAGAAGCCGTGTACTATGCTGCTCAAGGCATTTACCCAGCAACAATCGAGAAGGACATTTCCAAGGATTTGTTAGATAGGTATTTTGAGAAACAGGGTGATACATATCAGATCATTAAAAATATACGAAGAATGATCGTTTTTGCCGCACATAATATTATTAAAGACCCACCTTTTGTCAACATGGATTTTATCACGTGTCGTAACATGATGATTTATTTTCAAGCAGATGTGCAGAGAAAGGTACTGAGCTTATTCCATTTTTCTTTACATCCCAAGGGATATTTATTCTTAGGGCCAAGTGAAAGTATAGGTAAACTAGCGAATCTGTATATTCCGCTCAATCGTAAATGGAATATTTTCACCATTAGGAAATCTGATCAAAGCATGCCGAATAATTCCATACGTATTGATAAAGAAAGTGGCCGCCCTATCATACAGACTCAAACGGTGAAAACAGGGGAAAGAGAAATGACTGTTGGAATTAGTAAGGCGGATGACATATATGCTACGATCATAGAGGAGTATTTGCCGGCTTGTGCAATTGTAGACCGTAACTATGACATCGTTCATACTTCAGGTCCCGTTAATAAGTATTTAACCTTACCACGTGGCAAAATTACACTCAATATTTTTAAGCTAGTTTCATCAACTTTATCTGTAGCAATTGGCACAGCTATGCATAAAGCCAGAAAAGAAAATAAAGAGATTACCATTACAAATGTAAAAGTAAAAAGGGAAGATGATGGTTCAGAGCTGGTAACATTAACTATTAATACTTTTGCTCCACATAAGTATAACGGGCAATATATGATGATTACATTTAAGGATGAAGTGAAACCTGTCATAAATCAGGAGCATACTCAACAGAGTTTTGATATTCAAAGCACGACAACACAACGAATCCGTGAGTTGGAGCAAGAATTACAATATGCCCAGGAATGTCTACAGGCAACCATAGAAGAACTAGAAACCTCGAATGAAGAGCTACAGTCTACGAATGAAGAGTTAATTGCTGCGAATGAGGAACTGCAATCTACAAACGAAGAATTACAATCCATTAATGAAGAACTAATTACGGTCAATACGGAACATCAAGCAAAAATACAAGAACTACTTGATTTAAATAATGACATGGATAATTTCCTGTTAAGTACGAAAATTGGTACTATATTTTTGGACAAGGATATGTGTGTTCGCCGATTTACACCAGCAGTGACCACCATTATTAATCTAATGGATATGGATATTAGCCGTTCGATTAGTCATATTACTCATCAATTAAAATATAACAATCTGGTAGAAGATGCTGAATATGTCTTACATAACGTAACGCCGTTGGAAAAAGAAATTCAAAATCTGAACGGCCAATGGTATAGCATGGAGATTTTGCCTTACCAGACACAGGATCATTTTATTAAAGGTGTTGTCATTACGTTTGTGGATATTACGGAACTGAAAATGGCAAACAAAGAGCTACAGAAGCTTTCCTATGCTATTCATCAAATACCTAATAGTATTATCATTACTGGTCTTGATGGTAAAATTCAGTATATAAACCCTTCTTTTACAGAAAAGACGGGCTACACAGGAGAAGAAGTGATTGGTCAAGAGCTTAATCTCATTGAAGATCACGAGGATTATGAGGAGAACATACAGGAAGAAATTATCCAGACATTAGCCAAGGGTAGGAACTGGTATGGTGAGTTACAAAGCAAACGGAAAAATGATGAGGCATTCTGGGAAAGAACAGCATTTTTACCAATTAAAAATGAAGAGGGCGAAACCATTCATTTCCTTAAAATTGGTGAAGATATTACCCAACAGAAGAAGGCAGAAGAGATGCTGCGTAAATCGGAAATGTTATCTGCTGTTGGTCAGTTAGCAGCTGGTATCGCTCATGAGATACGTAATCCATTGACAGCGTTAAAGGGATTTATACAGTTAATGATGGCAGATGGACAGGGGAATAAGAAGTATTTCCAAATTATGATGGGCGAGTTTGATCGCATCGAATTAATAATTACGGAATTGCTCTTGTTATCTAAGCCCCATGTTCTTAGCTTCCAAACAGAGGATCTAGGAATTATTCTAAACGATGTATTAATGTTAATCGAAACACATGCTTTGATGAATCAAGTGGATATTATCCCAGTAATTCCAACTCCTTTACCGAAGATACATTGTGTGGAAAATCAACTTAAACAAGTGCTGATTAATGTGTTGAAAAATGCCATTGAATCCATGCCAACAGGTGGCAAGGTCGATGTGCATGTCCGTAAAAAAGCGGGAGGAAAAGTTGCGATTGAGATTACAGATCAAGGAAAGGGAATTCCTCAGGATAAACTAGCAAGGGTTGGCGAGCCTTTCTTTACAACCAAAGAAAAAGGAACCGGACTGGGCTTAATGGTTAGCTACAAAATTATTGAAAACCATAATGGTGAAATACAGATTGAAAGTGAGCAAAGTAAGGGAACGACTGTACGGATTATCTTGCCAACCGTTTCAATCTAAGAATAATTTACATGGAACCCCCTCTTTCATTCGTGAGTTGGACTGTAACGAAGAAAAGAAGAAAAGACTTACAACCTGGAGCACTGCTTCAGGTTTTTTTACGCTTACAACAGATAAAGCGGTACTAGTAACAAAGAAGGGGAAAAGCCTAGTAACATTTTTAAATCATAGTCACTCCGACCCTTTTATCTTGATACAAGATGGGGTATTGTGGAAAGCATGATAGAGTAAATAATGAAGATTACGACAGAGGGAGAAGTTGCAATGAATGACGTTTCAGTAATGATGAATTCGCTCATCCTCTCTTTTCTTGTCGGGATGGCGACAACTCTACTCATTGGGTGGGCCATCGGACTGTTACGCAGAGGTAAACAGGGGAAATTAGACATCGAGAAAAGAACCATTTGGAAAAAAGCGAATCGTGACCAAATGTTTTGGGAAACAAATAGTGATGCTTGCTTACTTCTTAACACCAACGGAGAGATTTTGGAAGTAAACCCTGCCTTGAGAAATCTGATAGATTTTGAAGATTCTGCGGAAAATGGACATTCGATCGCAACAATTATGGATTATATAGGACAAGAAGAAGTACTAGCTATTCGAAAGCATTTACATCGAATGTTCCAAGGCGAAACACTGAATGCTAATGTTACTTTAGTTATAAAAAGTAACCGCTCCTTACATGTAAATGTAACATTCCTGCCTTTGACCAGAGGAAAAAAGGTCTTAGGAGGTATTCTGATGATACGTGATTACACTGATCAAAAGAATATGGAGGAACAGCTTTACCATCAGGCATATTACGATGCTTTAACAGACCTGCCTAATCGTCGTTTGCTAGAATTTAGATTTCAAGAAGCATTACAAACGATGAAGAATTCAGAGCAGATGGAAAAACTGGCTGTTATGTTTTTAGATATAGATAGTCTTCAAGGAATCAATCATTCTCTAGGTCATCAATTTGGTGATTTGGCACTTATTACAATCGCTAATCGTTTAAAAGCGTGTGTACGTGATTGTGATACAGTAGCAAGGTTGGATGGAGATGAATTTATTTTATTATTACCGAGCATTATGCAAGATGAACTTCTACTTATCTCAGATAAAATTATTCAAGCCATTGAACAGCCTTGTTTAATTAAAGGTCATGAAGTACATGTAACAGCGAGTATTGGAGTTGCTTCTTACCCAGATGACGGCCAAAATGTACAAGCTCTTATTAAACAGGCTGATACAGCAATGTTCCACGCAAAAAGCCGAAATGGTAGCCATTATAAACTTTTTTCTCCAATAATGAATGATGTAGATTTTGAACGGTCACATGTGGAAAGTGAGTTACAGCGAGCATTGAAAAATAAAGAGCTACGGTTATATTATCAACCAAAAGTTTCATTAGAGACACAGCGCATTGTAGCTATGGAAGCCTTGATACGCTGGGATCATCCCATTAAAGGTTTAATTGTACCAGATGAATTCGTCCCGCTAGCAGAGCAGACAGGACTTATTGTTCCGATCGGTGAATGGGTATTACGTACTGCTTGCAAACAGGCAGTAGAATGGCAACAACAGGGCTATCCTCCAATACGAATTTCTATTAATCTTGCCAATCGTCAAGTCTGGAAACATAACTTTATCGAAATGATAGCCGCAATCTTAAAAGAGACGGGACTAAAGGCAGAATATCTGGAGCTCGAGCTTACAGAGAATATGCTATTAAATAACAATCGGGGATATCAGCTCGTTCATCAGATAAAAGAGCTAGGGGTACAAGTAAGCATTGACCAATTTGGCAGTGATTTTCACTCTTTACGCCAATTGATTGGATTGCCAGTTGATCGGATTAACATTGATCGCCCGTTTATCTATGAATTACCATATGAGACTAAAAATCAGGCAGTTGTTTTGTCTGTGATTGCGTTAGCTCATCAGCTAGATTGGACTGTACTGGCAAAAGGGGTAGAAACCCAGGAAGAACTAAATTATTTAAGCAAACACCATTGTGATGAATATCAGGGCTACTTGTTTCAAGAGCCGGTTTCTTCTGAAAAAGTAAAAGCGTTACTACGTCAAAACCTTGTGCTACTTAATAGAATGAATGAAAGATCCCCCTTGATTTTCAAAAAAGCTGAAAAGGGGTAAAGACTGGACAAGCTACACTGTTCAGTCTTTTCTTTTAAAAAGAGAAGATATATACCCTACTCTCTCAACTTTTTCTCAAAACTAGGAATACTTCATGCTCTTCGTTCATATAGTAGAAGAGAGAGGAAGTACAGCTTTGATTCAAGTGAAATCATTCTGTCTAGGTAGGCAACAGACAAACAAATGATTTCCGAACAAGGGGGAATGTAATATGTTAAAACATGAACGATTGTCTAAACATATGATAGCTCTAGCTATTACGGGAATATTGTTGGCTGGTTGCGGCAACGGGGTTCAGGCCATTCCTGACTCAGACAAATCAGAGCAGATAGTTGGGGCAGGTGCTGCATCTACTGTCACGCAAGAAAACAAAAACAAAGACGATCTAAATAAGACGACTGACCCATCAACAAATCAAATTGCTAGTAATCAAGCTGGTAGTAAGACTCAAGCGCCAGCTCAAACAAAAGAATTAACTTATATGATTGATGGTAAGCAGGTGAGTGAGCAAGCGAAGCTGTTTGAAAGTCATTTAGGATATTATCTCTATTATTTGCCTGGCTTTGAAGCAACCGGTGAAGAGCCTGGTAAAGATATGTTATTCTCTAAGAAGAACGACCATTATGCTGTGCGTATTGAGCGAATGCCAGATAAAGTAGACCTACCTGCCCAAAAGAAACTGATAGAAGTTGAATTAAGCGATATAGGCAAGGTACAAAACCTGAAAAAGGGGCAGGAAACAGACCCTTTTTTGCAAAAAACTACTCTTCATTTCGGAGTGGATACCAAGAACGATCATAAGGAAATTATAGTGACGCAAATTGAAAAAAGGTGGTTCAAATTCACTTTATTTGCGCTTAAAGATAAGGATAATCCTGTTATTCTTCCAAAACTATGGGCTATGTTGCAAACGATTATGCTTAAAGAATAATAGGTAATAATCTTGATAAATATGACCAGTACAATTGATCCTTATTGGATATAAATTGTATTGGTTTTTTGTTGCATCAAAATAGCTCTATCCGTCATAATATAAGAACGTATGATCTTATATTATGATAGGTGATAATAAATGGAAATTCAAGAACAAATTTTTGCTTATGTGATTTGGAAAGAAGCAGGAAAGCATCTCAAAAGTGATATAGAGTTGCTAATCAATTCTCCATTAAAGCTTGGGAAAGCTTATGGGCAATTGCTCTCCTTTTTATGCGAATTAGCTTATGCAATGGAACAGGCATCTGCGAAAGACTTACGAAAAGTTGATGTAAGAATGCTTGCCATAGAGGAGGATGGAGGGGAGACGTTTGTACTATGGAAGCATAAGGGAGAAAATCGTTTGATGAGAATTCCTTTCGTACGAATAAAAAGACAGATTCAAGTAAAAATGGAAGATATGATCGACTCTTTACATAAACGTACGGAAAAAACCTGAATAAACTCGCTTACATTACCAATTTTGCGACAAAAGGATAGGGGAAAGCAAAAAAACTTGGTATAATAGCTACGACATTATATTTATATTTTGAGAGGAGACTCAAATTATGAAAAAGGGTATTACTGGATATTCCCTCTTAACAGGTTTACTAGCTTCTTCCTTATTCGCTACAAGCGCATTTGCAGCACCTCTTCAACCGGTTACACACGCGAACTGGATGAAGGAACAGAACATTATCTCTGATTTGTCTTTGGAAAGAAATATAACAGTAGCAGAAGTAGCAGCAACGATGGCAAAGGTGAAAGGTGTTAGCCTAGGTGCAGCGCAAGGAAAGGCACATTGGGCAACTCCTGCCTTGCAATGGTTGGAAAAACAAGGCGCACTAACAGCAGCAGAAGTAAAAACGCCAGCAGCGAACGTTTCTTCTGACAAAGCGATTGCAATCGCGAAAAAGCTAGGGTATGACCTGAAAGCTGACAAAAAGGCTACGCTAACTCGTGGTGATTTCTTGCAAGCACTAGGTAATGCCATCACGACTCATGTAACGATTGCACATACGAATGACGTGCATGGTCACATCGACGAGAACGAGAGTGGCGAAGAGTTCGGTTATGCAAAAATGGCTACCCTAATCAAAGAATGGCGTCAAGAAAACCAAAACTTCTTGTTGCTAGATGCTGGAGATACCTTCCAAGGAACGGTATTTGTTAACCAATTTAAAGGTGAGTCTATTCTTCCGATCCTTAACTACTTAAATTACAATACGATGGCAGCTGGTAACCATGAATTTGACTTCGGTTATGAGCAACTGTTGAAATTGCGTGATCAATTAAAATATCCAGTCATCAATGCGAATGTATACAAAGAGGATGGTACTAATCTTTTGGTTCCGGTATACAAAACAGAAATTAATGGCAAAAAGTTTGCTTTTCTCGGTTTTGTAGCTGAAGATACGCCAATTTTGACGCATCCTGATAATGTAAAAGGTCTGACTTTCAAAGCGCCAGTAGAAGTTGCCAAAAAATTGGTACCTGAGTTGAAGAAGGAAGTAGATCATGTTGTAATCGTTTCCCACATTGGTGTCGATGTTGACCGTGAAATAGCAAAAGCGGTTGATGGTATTGATCTCATCGTAGGTGGTCATTCTCATACACCATTAAAACAACCAGAAAAAGTAAATGATACGTACATCGTTCAAGACTGGGAATATGGTAAATCACTAGGTCGTGCTGATCTGTTCTACTACAAAAACAAACTAGTTGGCTTCAGCGGGGGTTTGGTTGAATATGATAAAAATATAAAAGCAGACCCAGAAGTAGAAAAACTGGTTAAAGAAGTAGTAAATAAAGTAGACAGCGCTATGAAGGAAGTTATTGCAAAAGCAGAAGTACCACTTGATGGTGACCGTGAATTGGTTCGTAAAAAAGAAACGAATGTTGGTAATTTAATTGCGGATGTTATGCTTGAAAAGACGAAATCCATCAAAGGACACGAAGCAGATATTGCCATTACAAACGGCGGTGGAATTCGTACGCAATTGCCAGCAGGAGATATCTCTAAGAAAGACTTGTACACGTTGCTACCATTCCCGAACACGCTCGTAGTCATCGAAGCGACTGGGGAAGAGATTGTTGAGGCAATGGAAGTAGGTGTAAGTGAAGTAGAGAAAGGTGCAGGTCGTTTCCCTCACATCAGTGGAATGTCCTTCTCTTACAATCCGACAAAACCTGCAGGTGAGCGCCTTGTTGAAGTTAAGGTAGCGGATAAACCAATTGATTTAAAGAAAACATATCGCATTGCGACAAACGACTTCATTGCAACTGGTGGCGACGGATACTCGACGCTGAAAAAACCAGCGCTTGATACAGGCTTTACCCTTTACAGCATCATGGAAGACGCATTTAAAGAGCGCAAAGTAATCGCACCTAAAGTAGAAGGTCGTATCGTAGAAGTAAAATAAGTAAAAAGATAGTGGGAACAGGCAACTTTCTGGTCATCTGACAGGGGAGTTGCCTTTTTCTATTGGTCATCAAGCTAGTAATAGTTATTTTTATCCAATGTGACTAGGTTTGCCCATTTTTGAATTGTTCATCACATTTATTTATTATAATTTATAAGTACTTTATATCTGTATATAACAAAATAAAAAAATGCTGAAAAATGTAAAAAAATAAGTTGACATTATTTTCAAAATATTTAAAAATGATAGTGTATTCAAAAAAATATTGGAAATGGAGGAATTATTTTGAAAAAAAATCAGATATCGTCTAGTATTATTGCTACTGTTTTGTTAGGGTCTAGCTTATTGGGAGGTGGACTTCCAGCATTCGCAAAAAGCGATGTCATGTATAACAGTGACTGGGAAACTCCTTCATACATGAGTGAGACATGGAAAGCTCCTAAGAAAGTTAAAAAACAAGAGATTGTATGGAAATATTTAGCCGACAAGAGTGAAGTTCTGAAAGTGCAAGGGGAAGTAGAGAATCAGTTTGAGTTGCTAAACGAAATACAAGACGAAGAGACTGACACAACTCATTATCGTCTACGTGAGGTGTATAAAGGAATTCCAGTGTACGGGTCAGATCAGACTGTGCATTTAAATGAAGATGGGGACGTAACCTCCTTCTTTGGACAAGTAGTTCCTACAGAATCTTTGAAAAAAGTAAAAACAGCACCCAAATTGAAAAAAAATGATGCGATTAAAGCTATTAAAAAGGATTTGAAGAAAGAAGTAGGAGAAGTTGAAGAGTTTAGCGTTGAACCAGAGGCAGATCTATTTATCTATCCTCAAGAGAATAAAGTTTCTTTAGCTTATGTAACAGAAGTAACCTTCCTTGAGCCAGAACCAGGTCGTTGGTTCTATGCAATTGACGCTCAAAGTGGGAAAGTAATAGACAAATATAACATTATGGAGCATGTAACAAAGGCACATAAGTCCAATATCAAAGTAGGGGAAGCAGTAGATTCAACTGCTGATGCTCAATCTTTGGATGGACAAGCAGATGGAGCTGGCTCAGTAGAACCAAATTCATTAGGAACAGGTAAAGGGGTGTTAGGAGATACAAAAACTTTCCAAACCACATTGGCTAATGGTACCTATTCTTTGAAAGATACTACTCGTGGTAATGGTGTCGAAACATATTCTGCGCGTAATGGTACCTCTTATATGTATCCAGTAACAAGTACAAATAACACTTTTGACGATCCAGCAGCAGTTGATGCCCATGCTTATGCGGGTAGAGTGTATGACTATTATAAGGACACCTTTAATCGTAATAGCTTTGATAATGCCGGTGCCAAATTAAATTCTATTGTTCACTATGCTACTAACTATAACAATGCTTTCTGGGATGGCTCTGAGATGGTGTATGGTGACGGGGATGGTAAAAAATTCATCAGCTTATCTGGTGCACTTGACGTAATTGCTCATGAATTAACTCATGCTGTAACAGAAAGAACAGCAGGCTTGATTTATAGAAATGAGTCGGGTGCATTGAATGAATCCATTTCTGACATTTTTGGAGTAATGGTAGACCGTGATGATTGGGAACTGGGTGAAGATATTTATACTCCTGATATCCCTGGAGATGCTTTACGCTCGCTATCTGACCCAGCAAAATATAACCATCCTGATCATTTGAGCAAAAAGTATACAGGCTCTGCTGATAATGGTGGAGTTCACACCAACAGCGGTATCAATAACAAAGCAGCTTACCTACTTTCTGAAGGTGGCACGCATTATGGAGTTACGGTTGAAGGTGTAGGACGTGAAGCAACTGAAAAAATTTACTATCGTGCATTGACTGTTTACCTAACTTCAACTTCTAATTTTGCTCAAATGCGTCAAGCGGCAATCAACGCAGCAACAGATTTATACGGTGCTACATCCGCTGAAGTAACTGCAGTGAAAGATGCTTACAAAGCGGTTGGTATCAACTAAGCTATATTTCCCTCATCTGAACCGACATAATAAGAAGTGAAAAACCTCGACTGGGATCATATGGTCGAGGTTTTTTGGTAGGTAAGTGTTAAATGTAAAGTTATAAATAATGAAAAAAAGGAGGAGACAGTATGGCTTGCATCGAGGTAATTCCATGGGAGGAGCTATTTCCATTCGTTATATGGCTTGACATAGGGGATATCAGGTAGGAAAACTGGCTTTGCTAGCAGCAGCAGCCCCATCATTTGTTAAACGAAAAGATTATCCATATGGAATGACCAGACAGCAAGTAGACGATCTAATTCAGAAGACGTATACTGATCGACCAGCTATGATGCGTGACTTTGGAAGTATATTTTTCCATCTTCCTGTCAGTGAGGAGTTGCGTTTATGGTTTTGGGGTCTTGGTATGGCAGCTTCTAACCATTCTACAGCGATGACAGCTATATCGTTACGCGATGAGGATTTACGTTCAGACCTAGCCAAGATTCATGTACCTACGGGAATTTTTCATGGTAAACATGACAAGGTTTGTCCGTTTGAATTTGCTTTGGTGATGAATCAAGGTATTTATGGATCGCAATTATTCCCATTTGAACAAAGTGGCCATGGAGTATTTTATGAGGAATTGGCACTATTTCAGCAAACGTTTTTATATTTTTTAGAGTCCTAACATTTTTAATGGTTGAGTAGAGGGAAGGAATGTATTAAGATGTATATCGTTGAATAATTATTTAGTGGTAAACACCATGACATATTTCCAAGGAGACTTTCATGCAGACAGCAAAGAGAGAGACCTATCTTCATATAGCTACATCTAAGCAGATACTACGATTTCTGCTTCCATCTATCATTGGGGTGTTATTATTTATCACCCCCGTTTCTTGGGATGGACAAGTTACTATTCCAATAGCCTTATTGTCCAGACTATTGCAGGAACAATTGGCTACTGTCTTACCACAACTGGTAACAAGCTTTATTAGTATCACAGCTCTGTTGAGTTTGTGGGCCAAGCTGTTTCGCCCAGCGGCTCTGACTAAATCCTCTTTTTGGACGAGCTTATGTCAGGTTTCCCCCTTTTGGTTGGTAATGCGAGTGGCGGGAATGATTCTGGCTATCTGTACATTGTTCCAGCTAGGACCAGAATGGATTTGGTCTGAAAGTACTGGTGGCATGCTTTTGTACAGTTTGTTGCCGTTGTTGTTTACCGTTTTTTTGTTCGCAGGATTATTTATGCCTCTTTTATTGAATTTTGGACTATTAGAATTTTGCGGTACGTTATTTATGAAAATCATGCGTCCTTTATTCAAATTGCCGGGACGATCCTCTGTCAATTGTATTACATCTTGGCTGGGGGACGGAACGATCGGGGTATTACTAACTAGCAAGCAATATGAGCAGGGGTATTACACCAAACGTGAGGCTGCCGTTATTAGTACGACGTTTTCGGCTGTATCAATTACATTTTGTTTTGTTGTGTTGTCTCAAGTTAATCTTGCGCATATGTTTGTTCCTTTTTATTTGACTGTTACATTTGCAGGACTGATTGCAGCCATTATTATGCCACGTATACCGCCATTGTCGCGTAAAGCAGATACGTATCATGAAGGCGTAGCCCCACATGAAGAGAATGGGGAAAGCGAAGAACCATTATTTAAAAAAGGGATAAAGCTAGCCGTGATGAGAGCGGGGCAAAATAAAAGTGTCTCTGCTTTTTTGCGGGAGGGCACACATAACGTATTGGATATGTGGCTTGGTGTCACACCAATCATTATGGCGGTAGGAACCATTGCTCTGATTATTGCGGATCAAACTCCTATATTTGCCTGGCTAGGATTGCCGTTTACTCCTCTGTTAGAGTTGTTGCAAATCCCTGAAGCACAAGCGGCTTCTCAAGCACTAGTAGCTGGTTTTGCTGATATGTTCTTGCCAACCGTACTCGCCAGCGGTATTAAGAGCGAATTGACTAGATTTGTAATTGCTTGTATTTCTGTTACTCAATTGATTTATATGTCTGAAGTGGGTGGGCTGTTACTAGGCTCTAGATTGCCAGTTACGGTCAAAGATTTACTGCTCATTTTCTTGTTGCGAACGCTAATTACGTTGCCAATTATAGCTGGTGTGGCACATTTGTTGTTTTAAATTATGATAAGTTAGCGATGGTTCCATGAGAATCATCGCTTTTTTACTGCTCCTTGTTGAGAATTTGATATAATACCAGATAGACTTGCTATTTAGATAGAAAGGATAAAGAATATGAACAATACGGCTAAAGGAGCCAATCATTTTATAAAAGCAGCAGCTATTTTAGCGATTGCAGGATTAATTTCCAAGGTTCTAGGCGCTGCCTATAAAATTCCTTATCAAAACATTACCGGGGATATCGGTATGCACGTGTACGGTACTGTGTATCCGCTCTACACCACTCTAATCGCATTGGCTACGGCTGGTTTTCCTCTAGCTATTTCCAAAATGATTGCGGATCGTTCCGCAGTAGGTGATGTCAAGGGTGTGCAACAAATTTTTCGAATTTCATCGCTTACTTTAGGGATTTTAGGGGTTGTTTTCTTTTTATTGACTTTTATCACTGCGCCCACGATCGCGATCTTGATCGGTGACCCTAATTTGACCAATCCGCTTCGGGCTATTTCTGTTTCATTAGTTTTAGTACCATTAATAGCCAATACAAGGGGATACTTCCAGGGTCACCAAAACATGCTTCCAACGGCTGTATCACAGGTAACGGAGCAATTTTTCCGAGTAATCATTATCATTGTAGGAGCCTATATCGTGATGAGGCTCTATGATGATCCTTACTTTGCTGGTACTATAGCCGTTTTTGCGGCAACGCCAGGGGCAATTATTGCTCTGTTGGTATTAGGCTATTTTTATCGAAAACAAAAGCGGGAGATAGCAAATGTATCAAATCAAGCAGACGAACAAATACCGAGTCTTTCAGATGGAGCAGTATTTAAACGTATTGTTACTTATGCGATTCCCATTTGCCTAGCTTCACTCGTGTTACCGTTAATACCGCTTGCCGATAGTTTCACGATTATTAACATGCTGGTTTACAAAGGAATGGATAACGAGGCAGCGATATTGTTAAAAGGTGCTTTTGACCGTTCTCAGCCTTTATTACAGTTTGGAACATTCTTTGCCACGTCTCTCTCGCTTGCTATTGTTCCATCAATAAGTGAAGCCATTGTACGAAAACAGGACAATCTTATTCACTATCGCACGCAAACAGCGATTCGTTTAACCTTCCTATTGGGGGCGGCAGCTACAGTAGGCTTGGCTATCTTAGCTAAACCAATTAATATCATGTTGTTTGGAGATGTAAATGGGACGCTGGCGCTTGCCATCAATGCTTTTGCCATTCTTTTCTCTACACTTGGTATTGTGTCTGCTGGTATCTTACAAGGGATGGGCAAAGTGAACTTGCCACCCAAGTATTTATTAATTGGGGTACTTGTAAAGTTTGCAGCTAACCTCATTTTATTACCGATTCTTGGTATTGCAGGGGCAGCGATCGGTACAGTACTTGCTTACCTAGCATCCACGATCCTAAACCTACGCGCAATTGGACGACTGACGCAGGTGACTCAGCAGGACAAGGGGAAATATGGACGCTCGGCGTTGGCTGTAGTGATGATGGGAATTATTGTGGCTGTGGTCGCATTTGGACTAATGGCTGTATTACCTGCTGCAATTGGTACGGGACGTTTGTTGTATACCATTGTTTCCCTAGCTTCTGTAGGGTTAGGAGTTCTTGTTTATGGAATTTCACTGATAAAGTTCGGCGGGATTACACGAGAAGATATTCAGTTTTTACCTAAGTCAGGCAAAATTTTGGCATTATTGCAGAAAATGAGATTGCTTGAGAAATAAATGGCGAGAAGAAATAGTTGATAGATCGAAAACATCTTCTGAATCTGTAACAACATAAAAAACGGAAATAGGAGTTAGAACCCTATTTCCGTTTGTATGTTTTAGATAGCTTTATACTTGATGATGGTCTCTATATTGCTAATAGGTCTGCAAAAGCTTTGGCATAGGCAGGTAGGTCAGGTGGACGACGCGAACCGACAATGTGTCCATCCACTACTACTTCTTCATCAACCCAAATCGCCCCGGCATTTTCGATATCATCCTTGATACCTGGTGTAGAAGTTGTAGTAACGCCTTTCAGGATTTTAGCTGAGGCAAGTACCCAACCCGCGTGGCAGATGTGACCGATTGGTTTTTTTGCCTGATCCATCTGTTGAATGAATGAAATGATTTCTGGATAACGACGTAATTTATCTGGTGCCCATCCCCCTGGAACGAGAACGGCATCGTAGTCTTCTGCTTTCACATCGGTGATTGATTTATCAGAGGTGCAAGGAACACCGTATTTACCCATATACTTTTTATTTGCTTCTGGTCCCACTAAATGAACAGTAGCACCTTCTTCGCGCAATCGATAAACTGGATACCATAGTTCCAAGTCTTCGAATTCATCCTCCACATAGCATACTACTTGTTTACCTTGTAAGCGCATGATTACCCTCCTTGTTTTTGCTACATGATTGCCTTTCTATTATTGTAACCTTTTCTTGCTCCTGAAACTCGTTTTAATGTGCTCTAGCTACAGATGGTAGCAAAGGTAGGTAGTTCTAATCTTTTTAGGCAAGTCGTATAAATCAGAAGAAGGAAAGCGTCAGCCTTTGACAAAAGAAGAAAGGATGACAGGATGCTTTACACAGAATATATCGTCGATGTAGTGCTACTTGGAACTGTAATCTTTGGAGTTGGAGCATTTTATATCATAACGAGTGATCAGCGAAGGGTAAAAAAGGAAAAGAAACAGGATGCACCAAACCCAAAACCAGAGAAATTACATTGACCTAGTACGGGTCTTTTTTTTGCCTAAAACTTTTTTGGAATTACATATTTTGTAGAAATATGATGTCAAATGATAAAAAGTGTCAAGTGGTTTCTCTAATGTTTTCGACAACAAATTGTAAAAAAAGATACGAAAAGAGAGATGATTTTGTCATTTTTATTAGAATTAATGTTTTTATATGGTATTTTATGTTGATACATAGGATAATAGATAGGCAACATATTTTGTAGCAACGTGTAGTTTTTTTCTTTTTCGACATAACAGGGGGAGGGTAGATCATGCCGGCTATAAGTTTACAAAAAGGCCAACGGATTGACTTAACCAAAGGAGATTCAAGTATAACAAAAGTAATGGTTGGACTAGGATGGGACCCAGTTAAAAAATCTGCTGGATTTTTAGGTGGTTTGTTTGGCGGCGGACAAGTAGCGAATATCGACTGCGATGCTTCTGTAATCATGCTTGCGGAAAATGATCAATTAAGCAGAGACAAGGATGTTATTTATTTCGGCAATAAAAATAGTGCGTGCGGAAGTGTCATCCATGCAGGGGACAACCTGACAGGCGATGGGGATGGGGACGATGAGACGATAACGATTGATCTATCGCGTGTTCCTCAAAATATTAAGAAGCTTGTTTTTATAGTAAATATTTATGATTGTTTAAAACGTTCCCAAGATTTTGGAATGATTGAAAATGCATACATTCGCATTGTAAATCCGACTAATCAACAAGAGTTATGCAAATATAATTTGTCAGAAGATTACTCTGGGAAAACCTCCTTATTTGTAGCCGAATTATATCGCCATAATGGTGAATGGAAATTCTTTGCTAAAGGGGAAGGAACTACAGACTCATCCATAACTCAGTTGGTAAATAGATACATTAGATGATAAATTAAGTTAATTTTGTAAAAATTGAATTATGGAGTGATTACATATGGCAGTTTCTCTATCCAAAGGGCAAAAAGTTGATTTAACGAAATCAAATCCAGGGTTAACAGAGATCGTAGTAGGTCTTGGTTGGGACACAAACAAATATGACGGAGGACAAGATTTTGATTTGGATGCATCTGTTTTTTTGTTAAATGGCCAAGGAAAAGTCCTGTCTGATACGGATTTTATTTTCTTTAATAACACAACGGGTGGAAATGGTTCTGTTGTGCACTCTGGAGACAATCGCACTGGTGTAGGCGATGGAGATGACGAGACAATCGATATTAACCTGCCAGCGATTCCAACTGATTACGAAAAAGTAGCGTTTACCATCACGATTCATGAGGCGACTGCTCGCAACCAAAATTTTGGTCAAGTTTCTAATGCATACGTGCGCATTCTAAACAAAGCAAACGGTGAAGAGCTGATTCGTTATGATCTTGGTGAAGATTACTCTGTTGAAACAGCTTTGGTAGTAGCTGAGTTATATCGCCATAACGGCGAGTGGAAATTTAATGCGATTGGAGCAGGCTATAAAGATGGTTTAGCTGGTCTGGCTCGTGATTATGGTGTAAACGTAGGGTAAGACACTCGTTTGAAACTCGTACTATCTATATCTAGAGAGGAAAGGTGATTGAAAATGATTAGTTTGCAAAAAGGACAAAAGATCGATTTAACAAAAGGAAATCCTAATTTAACGAAGGTTATTGTAGGGCTGGGTTGGGATACCAATAAATATTCTGGTGGACAAGCTTTCGATCTTGATGCATCTGCCTTTTTACTTCGCGCAGGAGATAAAGCAACTGGGGTTCAAGACTTTATTTTTTACAACAATTTAAAAGGCGGCAATGATTCTGTTATTCATACGGGAGATAACCTTACTGGTGAGGGCGATGGAGATGATGAGCAAATTAAGGTAGATTTTAGCCGTGTACCTGCTGACATTGAGAAAATTGCTATCACGGTTACCATTCATGATGCGGCTAGTCGCAGCCAAAACTTTGGACAAGTAAGTAATGCTTTTGTTCGAGTTGTTGACGAGATGACTGGACAAGAAGTCCTTCGTTACGACTTAGGAGAAGATTTCTCTGTAGAAACGGCTATCGTCGTTTGCGAGTTGTATCGTCACGGTGGGGAGTGGAAATTCGCAGCAATCGGTTCTGGTTTTTCTGGAGGGCTACAAGCTCTTTGCGCAAACTATGGATTGCAAGCAGGATAAAAGCCCGACAGAGATGCTAGTTTCTTTACTGCTAGCATCTCTCTTTTTACAATGCAAATGGGGGATGGTGTAACTTTAAATGGTAACTCTCATTAAAGGGCAAAAGACAGATGTAACAAAACCTTATCCTCATCTAACCAAAATCAGTGTGGGATTAGGGTGGGAGGAAGCACGGGGAGTCGAAATTGATGCATCCGCTTTTTTACTTGCCACCAATGGGTTAGTACATACAGAAGAAGATTTTATCTTCTATAGTAATCCTGTAAACCGAAATAACTCTTTTCAGATGCAGGAGGGGAAAGGGGATCGCCAGCAATTCCTAGTTGATTTGCAACAAATCCCTTCCGTCGTCGAAAAAATCGCTTTTACACTAACCATTTATGAAGCACAACTTCGGCAGCAGAACTTCATTCAGGTCAAAAATACGTACATTCGGATTCTGGATCAGGCAACATCTCAAGAAATCATTCGGTTTCAAGTGGATCCATTTACAGTAGAAACCGCTATTGTGGTTGGAGAATTGTATCGCTACAATGGCCAATGGAAATTTAATGCAATAGGCGCAGGGTTTTCTGGGGGATTAGCTGCCTTATGTGGAAATTTCGGTGTAGAAGTAGAAGAATCGCTACCGGTAATTCCTCCAGCGCCAGTCCCAGTTCCGTCAACGACATCACCAACGTTCGTTCCTCCAGCACCGACGATCGTTCCAACTACATCGACATCTGCGCCAGTCCCGGTCCCTACTCCGACTATCCAATTATCTAAGATTGAATTAACAAAAAAAGATGATGTCGTTAGTCTGAAAAAAACAAAAAAAACATTGGGGGAAGTTGTTGTTAACCTCAATTGGAATAAAAAGCAATCCTCCACAGGATTCTTTGGTATGGGGAAGAAAGCAGGTGTAGATTTAGATCTTGGTTGTCTTTTTGAACATAAGGATGGTAGTAAGGTGTGTATTCAAGCTTTAGGTAATCAATTTGGATTCTACGAAGATTATCCTTATATCTTGTTGGATGGCGATGATCGAAGTGGAAATGTAACAACAGGCGAGAATATTCGAATCAACGGTTCATATGTAAAGGAGTTTCGCCGTATTTTGCTCTACGCCTACATTTATGATGGTGTAGCGAGTTGGGCAGATGCTGATGGGATTGTGACTATCAAACAAGAAGATAATCCGGAAATAGTCGTAAAGCTGGATGTTCATGATCCAAGAAAAATTATGTGTGCAATCGCTATGATTGAAACAGAGGGAGATACACTACGCATTCGTAGGTTGGTAGAGTATTTTGCGGGTCATAAACAAATGGACAAGCATTACAATTTTGGCCTGAAATGGGTACCGGGAAGTAAGTAAGGAGGAATGGGAAGTTGGATTCAGTGTGGTCGGGTATTGTATCAGTGTTTCAAAGTATGTTGAATGTGTATGCATCTGCCTTTGATGGTCAGATGTGGATTAATTTTCTCAGCAGTTGGGAAAGTTGGTCGCAAATCTTACTTCTTGTAGGATTAGAAGGTTTACTATCGGCGGATAACGCGCTTGTACTAGCGGTTATGGTAGCCGTTCTACCCGTTCACCAGCGTAAAAAAGCATTGTTCTATGGATTTGCAGGTGCTATACTCTTCCGTTTCTTCTTTATCGGACTAGGAAACTATTTGACCTCTATCTTGTGGATAAAGCTAGTAGGTGCGGCTTATCTAGCTTGGTTAGCGATTAGCCATTTTACGAAGAAGAACGAAGTGGAACAAGAAGAGGGATACGATGTCTCTAAAGCTGACAAAGGCTGGATGGTAGCAGTGTTTGGAATGTTTTGGGCAACGGTTATCCGTGTCGAAGGTATGGATTTAGCCTTTTCCGTAGATTCAATCTTAGCAGCGCTAGCGGTATCTAATCAACTTCCCATCCTTTTATTAGGGGGGATTCTCGGTATCTTAATGATGCGGGCTGTAGCAGGTGTATTCTTACGCTTAATTGAGCGGATACCACAAATGGAAACTACTGCGTACGTTTTGATTGCCATCATTGCCGTTAAAATGGGGATCTCCGAATGGGTGCACATTGACCATTGGTTGTTCTTTGGTGTTCTCGTTTCTGTTTTCCTTGGTACTTTTGTGGTTGCCAAGGTTCAGAACCAAGATGTTCAGCTTGCTCGCGATGAAGTGGCAGCTACAAAAGAAGAAGAATAAGCAACATGTGTGGAGAAAAAGGCGTACTCAAAAGGAGATGCCTTTTTCTCTCCTACAAACGTGGAGAGCGAACAAGAGTGAAAAAGAGAATCTGGTTTAATCGTACCTGTATGATGGGTACGAAATGCTGAGGAATTTGGGAAATTGCTAACGGCTGTTCCGCGTAAAAAAGTGGAAGGTAGAATTCGTCTATTAGAAGCGAATAAAGATCTTCTACAGATAGCTCAAGTTGTAGCCCAGACGTGTAATCTCCCTTATTTGTATAACATTCAGGTAATCTATCAAGATGGAATTCCTCATTTACTAAAATTAAATCCTCGTGCGTCTGGAGGACTTTATCTGTCCTGCTTGTCAGGTATTGCCTTTCCTTATCTAGCAATAAAGCTGTTCTAACGGGAGAAGCGGATGTACCAGTCCCTCATTTAGATACATGGGCTACCCATTTTGAAAAGGAGTTATTGGTACAAAGACTGATGTAGGATAAGAAAAGGAAAATCCCACGAAATGTGGGATACCAAGGGTTTATAGTTGAAAGTCTGCTGAATTTAAATTAAGAGCCTGACAAATCTCTCGGACCACTTCTTTTTCTTGCTGATCAAAGTCTCCGTCAGCTGCACCAATAGCGCAACATACGCTTACGATAACACGCGCTACTTCTGGATTGTTTTTGAAGGCGCCAATTACTTTCAAAGCTTCCATTTTGCCAACCATGTGGTCGAATTCAAAGTTCTCTGTATGTTTGTTAAATACATCGATAACCTCAGAAACTTTGAATACTTTCAATTCATCATTACGTGAAATATAGCCAACCATTTTCTGTTTTTCAGAGCTTTCAATTTTACCATCCGCGGCAGCAACTAATGCACATCCCGCAGCAATTGCCTCTAAAAAATTTTTATTTTTAAATTTTTTGACGGCTTCTCCTAATGTTGTACCTTGTTGTTGAAACCAACCTTTTACCGAATTAACCATGCTCATTCGATAACCTCCTTTAAGAATATATGAAAAATGAGACTATCTTCTATTATAGAACAAAGTATCGACAGCATACAACATGGCATACCTGTACCATCTAGATTTTCCAAGGAAGGAACGAAGGATATTGAGATACTTTCATTATTTAACAGCCGAAGAACAACAATCTATTTTTTATCAAAGTCCCGGTTCATTTGACAGATTTTCAGACAAGTACTTACTTTCTCATTCGTTAGGTGCTTTGTTATATATGCCTGGAACGCGAAAACAGATTGTTGATGACATTATTGTAAAAAAACATAGAGGCTTAATATCCATGGTTTTATGCTTAGAGGACGCAATAGGAGATAACGAAGTACTTGATGCAGAGAATTCCTTGATTGCACAAGTTCATCAGATTGCTTTATTGATCAAAAATGGGCGTTTACAGGAAGAAGATGTACCACTTATCTTTATTCGTGTTCGAGAACCAGAGCAGATTAATCGCTTAGTCAACCAATTAGGAGAACATTCTCTATATGTGACTGGTTTTGTATTTCCCAAATTCTCTAGCTCAAATGGTGAAAGATATTTTGAAACATTGATAGAGTGCAACAAACAGATAAATAGAAAGCTTTATGGCATGCCCATTTTAGAGTCGTCTGAAATTATTTACAAGGAAACTAGAGTAAGCGCTCTCGTAGAAGTGAGAAATATACTAGATAAATACCGTGATGTAGTCCTCAATGTGAGAATTGGAGCTACTGATTTCTCCAGCTTGTTCGGGTTACGTAGAAATCCAGGGATTACGATTTATGATTTATCTGTCATTCGTGATTGTATAGCGGATATCGTAAATATGTTTAGCCGCAAAGATAGTGATTATGTGGTCTCAGGACCTGTTTGGGAATATTTTAATAGTACGAATCTCCCTCCCAAAACGGCGCCCCTCTCTCCTTTTAACCGTAACACCGTCGTGGATTATGAAGAGGGGCTTATTCGTGAAGTGATGCTGGATAAAGAAAATGGTTTATTAGGAAAAACAATTATTCACCCGAGCCATATTCGTGCAGTACAGTCTCTGTATGTAGTGTCTCATGAGGAATATATGGATGCACTTGCCATCGTGCAAAAGAATGATGGTGAGCAGGGAGTTATGAAAAGCGAATATGCAAACAAGATGAATGAAATCAAACCGCATTTGAACTGGTCTAATAAAATTCTAATGCGAGCTAACATATATGGGGTGTATCATGCTCAAAACAACTTCACCAACTTACTTGCCGAAAGAATATAACTTCTCCATTTTGGAACATTTGTCTGTTCAAGTCACGATTACCAATAATCCCTACCAAGTTCCAATGGATGCACTCTTCTCCATGGCAGCGCGTATCAATAAAAAGCGTGGTTTCTTATTTGTAAGTAAGGTATTAGGCAAGCATCTACCTATACAGCCAGGAATCGGGTTATTGGGTGGCGCTATTTTAGCAGGACAGCTCCTGCAAGATGTGTATGGGATTCGACAAGCAAATCTATTAGATCTACTGACAGGTCTCCAATCACCTGATAGTAGTAGAGACGTATATGCTGCTTTTTCCCAAGAACGTTTTCCTTTGCCGGAAAAGGTAACTTTCATCGGTTTTGCGGAAACAGCAACGGCGCTTGGACATAGCATGTTTGCCGCTTTTACTGACAAAGCTTCATATATTCATACTACGAGAGAACAAATACAGAATCTCTCGCCTGTTCTTACATTTGAAGAAGAGCATTCTCATGCGACTTCCCACCGTTTTTACACGCTTGATCCAGCTTTTTTGGATCATCATCAGCCGATTGTTTTGGTAGATGATGAAATTACTACAGGTAAAACGGCTCTAAACATGATCGCTGAATTACATCAGGCATTCCCACGGAAAACCTATGTGGTTGCTTCCTTGCTGGATTGGCGGTCAGATGCGGATGAGCAGCGTTTTGCTATGGTGGAGCAGGAACTTGGAATTACTATCAAAACCATTTCGTTACTACGTGGAAAATTACAGTTCAATAACAACGAGCTTGTAAGTGAGAAGAGAGACAGTCAGCCAGAAAATAAAAATGAAAGAATAATAGAAGATAGGCAAGATTGCGGTCCAGACACAGAACTACGAGAGGTTATTGTTCAAACCATCTATCTAGACACAGAACCATGGGCTGTTGTAGAAGGCATTTCAACTAATGCTTTGCTAGAACAAAATGATACGCCTTATTTGGCAGAGACCGGTCGCTTTGGTCTAACAAGTGAGAGAAATCAACACATAAATACCATTGCTCAAGGGGCTGCTACGAAATTAATAACGTATCGCATATCAACGGGAAAGCCTACGCTTTGTCTAGGAACTGGGGAGTTCATGTATCTTCCAATGTTAATAGCCTCTTATATGGGAGAGAATGTTCTGTATCATTCCACTACGCGAAGCCCGATTCATCCTCATGTTGAAACAGGATACGGAGCACAGAATAAATTTGTTTTTGCAAACCATGAAGATCCTCAGGTTACCAATTATCTATACAATATTCCGTTTAACACTTATCAGGATGTTTTTTTATTTATAGAGCGTGATGTACCTATGTCGCGCCTGCAACCAACAGTGGATGCGTTGCTACAAACAGGTATAGAGCAGCTATATCTGGTTGTTTGTTCATCAAAGAATGGAAAGCAGGAGGAAAGACAATGAACATGTTATGGCAACATAAAACAATTCCTGCGCCAACTCCTGTAGGAAGCTATCAACCCGAAGATGTTGTATTTTTGTTAAAAGACATTAGCCATGTAAGTTTAGAGAGAGATACAGAAGATCGTGAAGAATTGATTCAGGGCGGTGTACATTATTCTGAAATGTTACCGATTGAATATCAACCAACGCAGGCTTATCTGGAACTTTTTCATCAAACCTTACAAGAAAATGCCCATATAGTAGCAATGGCGGCTGGAATCGTAGCTGAGCTGATTGTGAAAAAACGGGGTAAAAATCTTGTTCTAGCTTCCCTAGCAAGAGCAGGAACACCTATTGGAATTTTAATAAAGCGGTATATCAAGCAAATTCATAACCTCGATATTCCCCACTACAGCATGTCGATCATTCGTGGAAAAGGCATAGATGAAAATGCGGTCATGTATATGCTTCAACAGCATGAGGGGGCTGACATTCAGTTTGTAGATGGATGGACGGGCAAAGGAGCCATTACACAAGTGCTACATGACGCTTGCCAATCTTTCTATGAAACATACGGCTATTTATTACACTCTGATTTGGCTGTCTTGGCTGATCCAGGTCATTGTGTGGAGACGTTTGGAACACGAGAGGACTTCATTATTCCGAGTGCTTGCCTGAACTCGACGGTATCAGGATTAATGAGTCGCACGGTACACCGAGCAGATTTACTTTCAGAAAAAGAGTTTCACGGGGCCAAATATTATAAAGAGTGGGAAGCAGAAGACCTTTCAAACTATTTTATCGACACTGTCTCTAGTTTTTTTGCAGAAATAGCAGGAGAAGCAAAGCAACGAATGGAACAAACGTTACAAGCGAACCTACCTATTACCTGGAAAGGAATGAAAGATATTCAAAAAATTCAAGAGCATTTTCACATTGAGGATAGTAACTTAGTGAAACCAGGAGTAGGTGAGACGACTCGTGTGCTACTGCGAAGAGTGCCTTGGAAGATTCTCGTAAATCGTCTGGATAATCCCCATGTAAAACACATTCTGTTGTTGGCTAAGGATCGTGGCGTTCCAGTGGAAGAATTTCCTGAGCTGTCCTATTCATGTTGCGGATTGATTCGTCCTATGAAAGGGGAAGAGTAAATGCTTTACGCTAGTGACCTAGATCAAACTCTTATTTATTCACGTAGATCATTCGGAGCTTTTGATGAAAATAGCGAGAAAATCCGTCTAGTAGAGATGAGAGGGGAAAAAGAGATTTCTTTCATGGTGCAGAGAGCGACAGATGTATTAAAAGAGATCGCAGCTCAGATGATGTTTGTTCCTGTGACGACTCGGACCAGAGAACAATATCGTCGGATTCATCTATTTTATAAAGAGATACGGCCTACATACGCTGTCACTAGTAATGGTGGGCATATTTTATATAACGGTCAACTAGATATGGCGTGGAACCATTCGGTGACTCAGAAAATCGAGGACAGTTCTCTTCCCCTTCATGAGCTTATAAAAGCTTTTGCTGAAATAAAAAGTAGTGAGTGGTTACATAATGAATACATCGCTGACAAGCTTTTCTACTATTGTACAGTGAATCGAACTACCATGCCGATGGAAGAGATTCTGGTCTTTGGAGACTGGGCGAATCAGAAGGGTTGGAATCTATCTATTCAAGGAAGAAAAGTGTATATCGTTCCACATGCAGTGAACAAGCGGGATGCAGTAAGGGCCATCCAAGAACGTGAGGGTCTTACCACCCTGATTTCTTCGGGAGATTCTTTGTTGGACTTTCCTTTGCTAGATGCCTCAGACATCTCGATTGCACCACCACATGGAGAACTATTTCAACTACGGGATAGGGGAAATATTCAATTTACACAAAAAAGTGGAATTCTGGCATCTCTAGAGATTGTTGAAATGGTTATGCAGGTTTTGCAAGAGGGTCGGGAGCGGACGAAAATGAATCTTTAGAAACAGTGAATTAATAATCGACTTTTCTCATCATAGAGAAAAACTTTAGTAATGCGATTGGTTTTCCTATTGGTTTCCCCAAACAGAAAAGCACATGTTCTTGGCACGTGTTGTAGCGAGAATATGTGCTATTTCTGAGGAAAAGAAGAAAAAGCATGGGTGAACGCTGAAATCGTTTTACATAGATTCAAGCCTTTTCAACTATCGATTACATTCGAATTTTTTCCTGATGTAGAAGGTTTTTGACTTAGCAAGAAAACCATGACTAGAACAGATAGAGTCCCTACGGATTGGAAAATTCCAAAAGGTACATGTAAAAGTAGAACGGATGAAATAATAGCTGCAAGTGGCTCCGTACACCCTAGTAAACTTGTTTCTTTTGGAGTAATATATCTTATACTTTCAAGATAAAGGTAGAAAGCGATTAATGTACCGAAAATAACAACGAACCCAATTAATAAAAAAGTTTCTAAGGTTAGATTCTCGATACGAGATAAAAATATGATTTTTCTTGTAGAGATAAAGCTTAGGAGCGTTAATCCAATCCCCCCGATAATCATACCCCAGCCAACAACGATAGAAGAAGCCCATTTATCTAATAATCCCTTTGAATAAAGTGTATAGAACGCTAAAGTTAAACCAGATAAAATACCCCAAATGATTGCTGGTTTAGATACTGTTAAATTATCTGTTGATCCATTCGTAAGTAATAAAAAGGTTCCTAATAAAGCTAAAAAAATAGATATGGTATCAATTTTTGTAGGAAAAGTTTTACATTTCATAATAAGATAGAAAGTAATAAATATAGGAGCTAAGTACTGTAATAAGGTTGCAACAGCAGCATTTCCCGCATTAATCGAAGCAAAATACGTGTATTGGACCCCTAGCATGCCTCCTATTCCAAAAAGAATAATTTTTACTGATTCTTTTTTATCTTTCCATATGCCAAATATTTGATATCTTTTTGGGCTAAATGATGACAGAAGCAACAAAATCATTCCTGAAATCAATAGTCGAATTGTAACAAGCCACTCTGTAGAAATGTTTACTTGTTGGAAAAGCTGTTGAGCAACGGTACCTGATATACCCCATAAACCGGCACCTGTAATTACCATCACCATTCCTTTAAATCGATTTCCATCTATTTCTTTCAATTGTACCCCTCCTTTTTACAAAATATCCAAAAAACTACAAATATATAATGAAATATATCATGAGTGATGTTAAAATGAAATGGGTTAAAAACATTATAAATATTTTAAATTATTTACAAGTGTGTTTCGTATATATAGTAAACTTATCATTCTCTATTTAGCTGTAAAGGGGGAAAAAATGTGTTATCTGAGCTAAGAGTAGTACCGATCAGTCAAGTGTTTTTACATGAAGAGTATGAAATAGAAAGGCTAGAAAAACTTTGCTCTAAAATTAAAAATGAGCAAAAAGTAAAAAATCCTCCTATTGCTTTACAACTTGAGCATAACAAATATTTGATTCTTGATGGAGCTCACCGCACATTATCCTTACAGAAATTGAATTGTAAAAGAATCGTGATACAAGTGGTTGACTTAGAGTATTTATCAATTGATTCTTGGGCACATCACATTTTGGATGCCGAAAATCTTATTGAGGAATTACTCCAGAATCCAGATTTAATGTGGAGAAAAGAAACATATTCTGTAGATCCAATTGCAACCATCTTCGTTAGTAATGAGAAACACTATGTATATACCGCTGCAGATGTTCACATGGATATAAAAAAGAGGATTACGATTTGGAAGGAAATTGTTAATTCTTATTCGACTAAATATACATTTAATAGAATATCTGCTAGTCAACCGCCTATTGATAGTGGCATTGTTTTTCATTACCCTGCTTTTCATATAAATCAAATTAAAAATATCGTAGATGAAAACCTCCTCTTACCAGCTGGTGTAACAAAATTTACTCTACATTGCGGACGCATTTTGAATTTAAACATCCCCCTAAGCTTTTTAATCCGAGAAGATTACGTAGAGGAGGATTGGAGGGAATTGCTGGAATTATGGAGGTCTTCCATGAGGTTATATACTGATCCAGTCTATTTGTGCGAGATTTAGGTATTAGAAATGTAAAAAGGGGGAGGGAACATCACGTGGGGACGAAAAAGACCAAAGCTCAAATTTTAATGACAGAAGGAAGTTTTCACGCAGTCTATTTAATTAAAAAATGGTATGAAAATGTAGGGCATACTACTTCATTCAAGGGAATCGTTATTAGAGATACCCAAGAAAATAGTCAACAAAAGGTACAATTCCATAATGAACACTCTGGTAAAAAATTAGTAACAGAGAATGAGTGGGATGAGCTTTGTGCGCTATATGGAACCATCAGTGAGGCAGAAAAAAGTATGGTTTCATTATACGGAATACCGTCCTATCCTGCTGATGTAATTCCACATATTCATTATGGTGGACACAGCTTGAATCATGATGATATGGAAAATTTCTTAAAAAATGTGACGCGGGAGTATGATCTCACCGTATACGTTTTTTTAGATCAAATATTAAAACCTTGGTGGATTGAGTACACAGAGGGAAACATTATTAATGCCCATTCGGCAGTTCTTCCCTATGCGAGGGGAATGTATGCCATTGAAAATATGGCTGTAAAAGGAAATAGTAAGGATTTTCAAAAAGCTGCCGGAGCTTCCATACATTTTGTAGATAACGGAATAGATACAGGTCCAATTATCAGAGCGGTGAGGATAAAGGATCCATTTCATTATGAATCAATTTGGGAAGTAAAAGCTGCTTCTTATCAATTAGCTTTTGAGCTTTTAGTTAACCAGGCAAAACAGGAAGTAGAAAATCCGGATTTACATTATGTGGGGATAAAATGTGATGTAAATATAATGGGGGAAAACTTTTTGAGCAAAAATTTTAATGAAGGTAAAAAATATCTGGCGGAAGATCAATTCTTATCAATGAAAAAGTCTCAAATGTAATTCAAGAACATAGGAGGCGATATTATGATTTATGAAAATGCACTAGAATTGATAGGCAATACACCAGTAGTAAAGATTAATCATCTAGTACAAACTGAAAATAGCGAATTATATGTAAAATTGGAAGGGTTTAATCCAGGAGGAAGTTCCAAGGATAGGGTTGCAAAACGTATAATTGAGTATGCTGAAAAAACGGGAAAATTAGAAGCCAATGGAACAATTGTTGAATCATCATCGGGTAATCTGGCTATAGGATTAGCTATGGTGGCTAAAATGAAAGGCTATAAAATGATATGTGTAGTAGATCCTAAAATAAGCAAGGTTAATCTAAATCTTATTAAAGCATTTGGTGCACAGGTTCATATGGTAGATCAATCAGATGAGCATGGGAACTACTTAAAAACAAGATTAGCTACGGCACAACTTTTAGAAAGTTCGATAGAGGGTGCTTATTGGCCAAATCAATATAACAATCCAGAAAATCCAAAAGCGTATATGCATTCATTAGCCCGCGAAATCTATAGTGATTTTCAGGATACCTTAGATTGGATTGTATGCCCAGTTGGCACAGCAGGATTAATAACTGGAGTAGCAGCAGAAATGAAAAAGCTAAATCCTTCTGTTAAAATTTTAGCAGTGGATGCTGTCGGCTCGGTTATTTTCGGTGGAAAGCCAGGTGCACGAAGATTGCTCGGTATTGGAAATGCAATCGTTCCTGGCAATTTAGATAAGAGTTTATATGATCGATTAAGTTATGTAAATGATGCAGATGCGTTTTTTATGACACGAGAACTAGTATTACAGGAGGGACTCCTAGTTGGAGGTTCATCGGGTGCAACAGTATGTGCAGCGTTACGATTACTAGAGGATTTACCAAAAGGACAAAAAGTATTAGCCATTTTGCCAGACAGAGGAGATAGATATTATAGCACTATTTTTTCTGATGAATGGATGAATCAAAATGAGATTAGATTACCTCAATCTATATATAAATCCGTTTCTATTTAATTACACCCAATTTTAAAGGAGGGATTATGATGTTAGTAGAAACAAAGCCAGAGTTAATCTATTTGAACAAGCAAGATATTATAAATGTAGGTGGTTATAAGTCCGAGGTTTATGTACAAGCTATAAAGCAAGCTCTTACGTTACATTCTGAGAAGAACTTTAGTCAGCCACTAAAACCATATCTGAAGACAAATAAAAAGGATGAGCATATCGCAGATAGAATCATAGCTATGCCTGCTTACTTAGGTGAACCTTCTATTTCAGGTATCAAATGGATTGGAAGTAAGTTTACGAATCCTACTAAAAAAAATATGGAAAGAGCTAGTGCTTTGATCATTTTAAATGATCCTGAAACGAACTTTCCTATTGCCATATTAGAGGGAAGTGTCATCAGTTCCATGAGAACTGCGGCAGTAACAGTAGTAGCGACTGAATATTTAGCGAAAAAGGGTTTTAGCCATTTATCTGTGATAGGTTGTGGATTAATTGCTAAAATGCAAATAAATTCTTTGCTGGAACAGTTTGATCATATTAAGCATGTACATTTGTTTGATCTAGATATGCAAAAAGCTGAAGCGTTTGTCAAAGAAATACAACAGCGCTTTAGTCATATTATGTTCCGTATCCATGATTCAGCTCAAAGTGCGGTAGAGAATGCTGAAGTATTAGTAACTTGCACAGTAACAGCAACTCCGTATATTAAATCAGAGTGGATTAAAAAAGGGACATTTGTAAGTAATATTTCTATTATGGACATAGAGAAAGAGGCATTCTTACGTGCAGATAAAGTTGTTGTTGATGACTGGGATCAATCAAATAGAGAAAAGAAGATCATAAATCAATTGGTGCTGGAAGGAAAATTTTCAAAAGAAATGTTGCATGCAGAGCTAGGAGATATTATTACCAATAAAAAAGCAGGCAGAGAAACAGATGACGAGATTATCATTTTAAATCCAATGGGGATGGCCATAGAAGATATCTCTTGCGCCTATGAAATTTATAAAAAAGCACGTCAAGAAGGTATAGGAACGGTGTTAAGCTTGTATTAAATGTACAACAATACAGAAAACCAAAAAGCTGGCTGTTTTGATGAGAAGATGATTTTTAAAATGACAAAGAAGCACATTTTTTTGGCGCCATAAGTCAAACAATGTGCTTTTTCTTTATTTACCTTATATTCTTTTCCCCATTTTACATATACATGGTGTAGAGGGGAAAAGGAGGGGTTTGGATGAACCAGGAGGAACAACGTAAACTGGAATATGCAATTGATGAAATAACCGAAATTGCCAAAGGGTTTGGCTTAGATTTTTATCCCATGCGCTATGAGATATGCCCGGCGGAAATTATTTATACGTTTGGGGCTTACGGAATGCCGACCAGATATTCGCATTGGTCTTTTGGTAAAAATTTCCACAAAATGAAGCTTCAGTATGATTTAAATCTCAGCAAAATTTATGAATTAGTGATTAACTCTAATCCATGCTATGCATTTTTATTAGATGGCAATAGCTTGATCCAAAATAAACTAATCGTGGCACATGTACTGGCTCACTGCGATTTCTTCAAAAACAACGTGCGCTTTAGCAATACTAATCGTAATATGGTAGAGAGCATGGCCGCTAGTGCTGACCGTATTCGAGAGTACGAAATCGCATACGGGAAAGAGAAAGTAGAAGAATTATTGGATGCTTGCATCGGGATACAAGAGCATATTGATCCAAGACTGATTCATCCCAACAAAGAGAGAATCAAATCAAATGGGAACGAGATAGAAGCTCCTAAAATGTATAAGCCTAGTTCACCCTATGATGATTTGTGGAAGCTAGATCAAGAAATAACAAAGATAGACGCTTCTCCTAACCAACCGCAACGGTTTCCTGTGCAACCTGAGAAAGATCTGCTCTGGTTTATTCAGGAATATAGTCCGTATTTGGCGGAATGGCAACGCGATATCATGACCATTATTCGCGATGAAATGTTATATTTCTGGCCGCAAATGGAAACCAAGATCATGAACGAAGGCTGGGCTTCCTATTGGCACTGCCGGATTCTTCGGGAAATGGATTTGACCGAAGCAGAGACAATTGAGTTTGCCAAGTTACACTCTTCCGTCATACAGCCATCTACTACCAGCATTAATCCGTATCATTTAGGTCTGAAAATGTATGAAGATATTGAGAAGCGTTACAATAATCCGACGAAGGAAGAACAGGAGCGTTTTGGGCGCAAACCAAATCAAGGAATGGAAAAAATCTTTGAGGTACGTGAACTAGATGGGGACATTTCCTTTATCCGTAACTATCTGACAGAAAACCTAGTGAAGGAACTGGATATGTATTCATTTGGAAAGCAGGGTAATGACTGGGTGGTTACACAGAAGCAATGGGAACTGGTGCGTGATCAATTGGCACTTTCCCGTGTAAATGGAGGCTTCCCGTACCTAACCGTGCAAGATGGTGACTATCTGCGTAGTGGAGAGTTGTATATCAAGCATCTGTATGAGGGTTTAGAGTTAGATGTTAAATACATCGAGAAAACCTTACCGTATGTTTACACATTATGGGGAAAAAATGCACATATTGAAACTGCATTAGATGATCGAACCGTAGTATTTAGCTATGATGGAAAAAAGGTTCATCGGAGGTTTTTATAGGATAAAGCTTGCATCTCGGATCATCTATAATGGTGAGACGGGATGTTTTTTTTGTTGCTTGACTATTCATAAAATCCCCCTCTATTATCGACAATCTAACAACCTTTTTTGCTAACAACATCACACATGTTTGAAGTTTAGTATAATAGGTAAGATAGCGTAAAAAACTAAGGAGTAACCAAGTTGTATCAGTTAGGAATTGGTAAATAGCGACACAGGGAATTTAGCACCTTAACCTACCCGTAAAAAACTAGACATCTCGAGCAGAAGGAGCTTAACCTGTTCATGAACAAACCTCGCAAAAGGAAGTTACAGCTTAGCTTACACACAAAGATTATTTTGCTTATTGGAATTGTCGTTATTAGCTCTCTCTTGGTTACTAATGTGCTGATCAGTAGGGATATTGCCAGTCAAACGGGTCATAGTTTGTCTGAGAAGGTGACAGACATTGGACGTATTGTAGCTAATTCAGTCATTGTAATTGATGGATTAACGGGTAAACGTGACCAAGCAGAAATTCAAAGCTATTCGAACCGCATCAAAGACCTGACGAATGTGAGCTTTGTGGTTGTGCTTGATATGAATTTAATTAGAAAATCTCATCCGCTGCCTTCCAGAGTCGGGGAATCCTTTATGGATCGGGAAGACGCTAACGCCTCGTTGTCAGGTAAGGAATACATCTCCATTGCAGAAGGAGTGCTGGGCGAGGCATTACGTGTTTTTACGCCTGTATATGATTACGATGGCAAACAGATTGGCGTAGTGACGGTCGGAATAGCATTAGATGATGTAGGAAAAGCGGTCAAGCAGAGCCGATCTGTTATTTATCTAAGCATGATACTTGGAATTGCAATTGGTATTATTGGGGCGTTGTTGTTTGCCAGACATATTAAAAAAATTCTGTTTGGACTAGAGCCCTTTGCTATTGCCAAAGTACTGGAAGAGCAAAATGCGATGCTTCAATCCGTACGGGAAGGTGTTATTGCTGTAGATCGGGAAGGGCTTATTACCTTGGTGAATTCAGAAGCACGAAGGTTATTACAACTAGCCGATAGCTCTGAAGAAATTGTAGGTAAGTCTGCTAGCGACCATATGTGGATATTGGAGGAAACATTACGTACGGGCAAGGCACAGTTGGACGAGCACTATAGCATCAATGGAATTTCACTAGTGATTAACTGTGTACCTGTAGTCGTAGATGATCATGTAGTAGGAGTCGTGGCTACGTTCCGGGATAAGACAGAGATTCAGCAGCTGGTAGAACAGATTACAGGAATACAGCTCTATGCTGATGCACTTCGGGCCAAATCGCACGAATTTAAAAATAAATTGCATGTCATTCAAGGCATGATACATATGGGCTACTACGACCAACTCAGCGAATATATTAAGCAAATTTCTATCCAACACCAAAAAGAGATAGGTTTTATTGTGAGAAGAATTAAAAGCACCGTATTTGCCGGATTCCTATTGGGGAAAGTTAGTGATGCTAGAGAAGATGATGTGGAACTGATCTTGAAAGAAGACAGCTATTTAGCTGAAACCGAGGATTCAGAGCTGATACATTCGCTCATTACCATTGTAGGAAATCTGATTAATAACGCCATGGAAGCTTCTATTCACGCAGATGTTAAAAAGGTAGAGCTGAAAATTGAACAAACAGAAGAACAGATTTTCATTGAACTAACCGATAGCGGACATGGCATTCCACCAACATTTAGACGAGAAATCTTTGTTAAAGGATTCTCGACTAAAGGAGAAAATAGAGGATTGGGGCTGTATTTCGTAGCTCAGCATGTGGATAAGTGGAAGGGTGAGATTGCTATCCATTCTGTTGAGGGGAAAGGAACAAGCTTTGTAATAGCCCTCCCTTACATAATGAAGGATGAATATGATGATTAAGGTGCTAATTGTAGAAGATGACCCAATGGTTGCAGAATTTAATAAAAGATACTTAGAAATGATGGAAGGCTTTACCGTTCAGGCTGTAGCCAATGATGTCAGTAAGGCATTAGAGCTTATTGAAGAAATAGATGTTGACCTGGTGCTTCTCGATGTTTATTTGCCTGGAAAGAGTGGATTTGACTTTCTCACACAAATACGTCAACGGGAAAGAAGCATTGATGTCATTATGATTACAGCAGCTTGTGATACGAAAAGCATTAGTAAAGCCTTGCATTTTGGTGCTGTTGATTATTTAATTAAGCCGTTTGAGTTCGAACGCTTACAAGAGGCTCTGCAAGGTTATAAAGAAAAAGTTAGCGTGATGAAACGACAAAATAAATTGAATCAGACCGATTTGGATAAATTGTTGTTAGCAAAGGATAAAGAGCATACACCTATCTTAGTGGAGCTTCCCAAAGGGTTGACACGTACGACGTTGCAATTGATTTGGGATCATATTACTAAGCGAAGAGGGCAAGCTTTCTCCACTGAGGAGATGGCCCATGAGGTAGGTATATCGCGCGTATCCATGCGGAAATACTTGAATTTTTTAAGTGAGATTGGAGTGTTAAAGGCTGAGATTATGTACGGCACAGTAGGACGCCCAGTATGTAAGCACCGGACGGTAGAGGATAGCAGCGAACGTATCAGACAGTATATGTAGGGGAAAAGCGACTAGCATTCAGCTGGTCGTTTTTTTTATTTATGAAAGTAGAGAACCAGACTCTTTAGTTACATTAGTTACATAATCGCTTTAATAATTTAGATAAGGTATGCAGAAAAGGAAAGTGGGGTTATGATAAAAGCATAAAGAATGTGAATTGATTCACAAGAATAAATTAATAGCCTACTTATTTTTTTGAACCTACATGTGAAAGTATTCACATTATTGATACAAGGGGGAGTGCTCGATGAATATCGGGGAAATTTTTATTAGCACAGTAACAGATAGCAAAATTGTTAGTGCCATTTCTTCTGTCTTCATTATTTTCTGAGGATTCTTTTTACGCAAGAAAGAAGTGTTATCAAAACAAACAGCCAAGATTCTAAATAACGTTATCTTGTCTGTAGCTTTGCCAGCACTGGCATTTTACGGCCTTCATGACCGACATTAATACAGAATACTTGAAACAAGGAATTAACCTTCTCATTTGGGGGAACTTATTGATACAAGGGGGAGTGCTCGATGAATATCGGGGAAATTTTTATTAGTACATTAACAGATAGCAAAATTGTTAGTGCCATTAGTTCTTCTGTCTTCATTATTTTCTTAGGATTCTTTTTACGCAAGAAAGAAGTGTTATCAAAACAAACAGCCAAGATTCTAAGTAACGTTATCTTGTCTGTAGCTTTGCCAGCACTGGCATTTACGGCCTTCATGACCGACATTAATACAGAATCCTTAAAACAAGGGATTAACCTTCTCATTTGGGGGATCTTGGTTTACATCGTTCTGATCTTTGTTTCTAAACCACTGTTTGCGAAATATGTAGGCGATAAGCAAGACGTACTACGTGTTCTAACGATCTTTGGTTCTACTACCTTCTTCGGTATTCCAATCGTACAAGTTATGTATGGTGCAGTTGGGGTTATGTACGCTTCTATCTTTAACATTGGATATCGTATTTTCCTTTACTCTTACGGATACATCAAGATGTCTGGTTTAAAAATGGAAGCCAAAAACATCAAGACGATGTTTTTAAATCCAATCGTAATAGCTACTTTTGCTGGATTATTTATCTGGATGTTCCAAAACTATATTCCACAAGTACACATGATGGCGGATGGAAAAGAAGTAAGCTACGCATTCTTGCGCTTAGATCAAACAGCATTGTGGTTGTTCAAGCCAATGGATTATCTAGCTAAATTAGCTTCTCCACTTGCTTGGTTGTCTATTGGTGCTACACTGGCTGAGATTTCTTTAAAAGATGCTGTACGAGTAAAAGATGCTTGGTACTACAGCTTAAACAAAGTTATCATCGTTCCAATTGTTAACATTGTGATCTTGACTGTTCTAACAATGACTGGTCTATTGCCAATCTCTCATGTAGCTTTGGCAACGGTAGTAATCATGATGGCTACACCAACAGCAACAGTCGCTGCAGCCTATGCCATCAGCTTTGATAAAGAAGCAGTATTAACTTCCAACTGCTCCTTGTTATCCACGATAGTAGGTGTTCTGATAATGCCTTTATGGATTGTTGTCCTAGAAATGATTAAAACTTTGGGATTGTTTGTATAAAAGAAACAACGAAGACGCGAGAAATTGTGATTAGGTTTACCAAGAGAGGGAGGATTACACATGAAAAAAATTAATCTAGTTTGCTATGGTGTGCGAGATGTAGAGGTAGAATTCTTTCAAAAGCTAAACAAATTCAATTACAATTTAACATTGATAGCAGACTTAATGAACGATACGAATGTTGAGATGGCTAAAGGTGCAGACGCGGTTATGATTCGCGGTAATTGTAAGGCGACTCGTACGAACATCGAAAAACTAGCTAGCTACGGAGTGAAATATTTATTGACTAGAACGGTAGGCTTTAATCATATCGATCTACAAGCGGTGAAAGATTGCGGTATGAAAGCAGCGCGCGTGCCATCTTATTCCCCCAATGCAATCTCTGAACTAGCACTTACACTTGGCATGATGTTGATGCGTAATGCTTCTTATACAGCTAATAAAACAAAAGAAAAAGACTTCACGGTTGATGCTACTATGTTTAGTAAAGAAATTCGTAATTGCACAGTAGGTATCTTGGGTACTGGTAAAATTGGTTTAACTACAGCGAAATTATTCAAAGGCTTGGGAGCTCACGTAGTGGCATTCGATGTTTTTGAAAATGAAGCGGCAAAAGAAATTGTAGAATATCTACCTTTAGATGAAGTATTAGCGAAATCTGATTTGATCTCTGTACATGTTCCTTTCTTCAAAGATCAGAACTACAAAATGATCAACGATGAATTCCTAGCGAAAATGAAAGATCAAGCTGTGCTTATCAACACATCTCGCGGTGAGTTGCAGGACAACGAAGCGATTCTACGAGCGTTGGAAGCGAATAAACTAGCTGGTTTTGGTACCGATGTATTCGAAAATGAGTCTACTTTCTTCTTCAAGAACCTGAAAGATCAGACTTTGCCTAACGAAACCATTGAAAAGCTGATCAATATGTTCCCACGAGTGTTGGTAACACCGCACATCGGTTCTTACACAGATGAAGCATTGACCAACATGGTAGAAATCTCTTATGAAAACTTGTACAGCTTTCTTACTGAGGGAAAATGTGATAACGAAGTAGCCTAATGGATTTGTGAAGCACTACTTCTCTTTGCAAACAGCCACCTTTCATCTGCCATAATGAAAGGTGGCTATTTCTATTTGTACGGTTACCTTCTATTGAATATGTAGTTGTTGCTGAGCTGGTGCTGGAATGTCTTTAATGGATACGTTATCGAGATTTGTCACATCGCCTTGATGATTTATTGTGAATTTGACTAAAGAGCCTTCTGGTAATTTAGAATCTGTGGTGTAAGTAAGGACTTTTTTATTCCCGTCTTTATCATAGGTGGGGAGAGTGTATTCCTTACCTTGGTTAGTCAGGTCTTTACCTTCACTTAACATGGCAGCGTAAAACTCTGTTTCATTACCTAAAACATTGTATTGATCTTGCTCACAACCCGCCAAAGCTACACTTCCTATCAAAAGAGCAATGATGAAGCCTAAATTCTTTTTCAATAGAAAAACGTCCTTTCCATAGTCGGAGTTGTCCGTGTATTTCCACAAAATATACGAAATATTCATTGAATTGTCAACTTTTATAAAGAGTCGAAATGTAGTAGACATCCTCAGCTTTCCCACAACTTTTCCTCAAGGTGGACATTTACCTGACATACTCCGTTAGTACATTAGTACTTGTAAGAAGTTGTTCTTGCAAAACTAACTATGAAGGAGTTTGATTCGAATGAATAAAAAAGCATCAAAATGGATGATTGGGGCACTAGCACTAGCAGTCTTTGCACCAACTGCGGCTTTTGCGGCAACGAATACAAATGTAGATGCAACAAAAGTAGAGCAAACCTTTCATCAAAAACGCGTACTCTATTCATCTGAGGATAGACAAGCCAACCAACAGGAATTAATGCAGATTATCAACAAATACAATCCCGATCTAGCTGACGATTTCCAGAAGCTATTTGACCAGCAGGATAAAATGATGGAAAAATCGGGCCTAAAGATAAAGATTAATGGTGAAGGCAAAAACATCGATGAAGAAACGAAAAAGAAAATTGCTGATGTTCAAGAGCAAGTAAAAGACGGAACATTAACAAAGGAACAAGCAAAAGAAGAGATGGAAAAGCTAGGCCTAAACATAAAGCTAAAGACTATTGGTGAAGGCAAAGAAATCGATGAAGAAACGAAAAAGAAGCTTGATGAAATTAAAGAGCAAGTAAAAGAAGGAACATTAACGAAGGAACAAGCAACAGAAGAGATGGAAAAACTGGGCCTAAAGTTTAATGTTCGTAAATTCAAAGAAATCGATGAAGAAACAAAAAAGAAGCTTGATGCTATTCAAGAGCAAGTAAAAGAAGGAACATTAACGAAGGAACAAGCAGAAGAAGAGATGGAAAAATTGAATCTGAAGTTTAAGGTTCATAAGTTCAAAGAAATCGATGAAGAAACAAAAGAGAAGCTTGATGCTATTCAAGAACAAGTAAAAGAAGGAACATTAACGAAGGAACAAGCAAAAGAAGAGATGGAAAAACTGGGCCTGAAGCACATGGTTCGTGAAGGCAAAACAATCGATGAAGAAACGAAAAAGAAGCTTGATGAAATTCAAGAGCAAGTAAAAGAAGGAACATTGACGAAGGAACAAGCAAAAGAAGAGATGGAAAAACTGGGCCTCAAGCACGCTGTTCGTGAAGGAAAAGAAAATATCATGGAACAGATTAAAGAAGCCGCTGATGCGGATGATGCTGATACAGTGAACAAACTACTACAAGAGTGGTTAGAAAAAATGCAAAACAAGAAATTCCCTGAAGCAAAGGCTGAGTAATTGCAGCGTGTAAGTAATGGGAAAAGCTCAAAATAGAGCACACAAGTCGGGCAAAAGGTTAGCTAGAAGTAGAGCGGTAATAAACAGTAAAATTAGCAGTAGCCCCTTGTTTTAGAGTAACCCCCACTCTCTATATAAATGTGTGATGTCATAAGGCATGGCTTTCCCTGATAACGGGAGGGCTATGCCTGCGTTTAGTTGACGTTAACTGCCAATTACGTTTAAAGGAGGCCGATCAATCTATTTGACCGGTCTTTTTTTGATGCGCTCAGCATAGGCATCAAACGGTTCATTGAATTGTCAACTTTTAGAGAGGGGTAAGATGTAGTAGACATACTCAGCTTTCCACAGCATTTCCTTTAGGTGGACATTCATCTGACATACTTTCCTAGTAGAGTGGTACTTGTAAGAAGTTATCTTAGCAAAACTAACTAGGAAGGAGTTTGATTCGAATGAATAAAAAAGCATTAAAATGGATAATTGGATCATTAGCACTAGCAGTCATTGTACCAACTGTGGCTTTTATGCTAATTCAGGAACTATCCTTTGATAAGCATGATGTGAACAGCTTTGAGCAGGAGGAAATGCAAGAAGTACAATTGGATGAAGCAACGAAGAAAGAGCTAGATGGATTGAGGGAACAAGTGGAGAATGGTACATTAACTCAGGAAGAAGTCATGGATAAGCTTGGTGTGCAAGGATTTGACTCGGATGGAGCAACGAAGTAAGACTAATACAAATGTAGATGCAACAAAAGTAGAGCAAACCTTTCATCAAAAACGCGTACTCTATTCACTTGAAGATAGACAACAATCCCCGATCTAGCTAACGATTTCAAAGAAGCTAATATCATGGAACAGATAAAGTAGCGGCTGATGCGGATGATGCAGATACAGTGAACAAACTGCTACACTCTGAAGCAAAGGCTGAGTAATTGAAGCGTGTAAGTAGTTGGAAAAGCTCAAATAGAGACTAACAAATAGTCAATAAGTAAGCTTCAGGAGAGCCTAGAAGAAGAGCGGAAATGTGTCAGTAAAACAGTGAAGTTCGCAGTAGCCTCATGTTTTAAGTACCTTCCGACTCTCTCTATATAAATGTGTGATGTCATAAGGCATGGCTTTCCCTGATAACGGAAGGCCATGCCTGCGTTTGGTTGACTTTACATTAACTACCAAAACATACCCTCTTTTCCTTTCGGTATGTTTTTCGTATGCTTTTGATAGAGCCCTCACGTTATACAGTTGGAAGGGAGCATATTATATGCAAACAATAGTAATCGTAGAAGACGAAGGGCCGATTTCTCGGGTTCTACAAGTCTATTTGGAAAAAGCGGGATATCAGGTGGAGCTTGCCTTTGACGGGGAAGAAGCCATTACTACATTCGATCGTGTGACACCTTCTCTGGTCTTATTGGACGTCATGCTACCAGGGCAGAGCGGTTGGAAGGTATTGGAGTATATACGTACTAAAAGTAGTTGTCCCGTCATCATGTTAACAGCGTTAGGACAACTGGACCAGAAGATAACTGGGTTAAATCAGGGTGCTGATGATTACATTACCAAGCCTTTCATTGGTGAGGAAGTTGTGGCACGTGTCAATGCTGTCATGCGACGTTCTTTGCTGGTCATGGGTGACTATCAGGCACGGATTTTTGGTAGTTTAAAAGTAGATTACCAGGCTCATTCTGTTATGTTGCACGGCATTGAACTTACTTTCACACCACGTGATCTGTCTCTTTTTTTATTTCTCGCACAGCATCCCAATCAGACCTTTACAAGAGAACAGTTAATCGAACACGTCTGGGGTATGGATTATGAGGGCAGTGATCGTGCTGTTGATCTAGCGGTGAAACGGATCAGGAGAACCTTGCAAAACTGGCCAACCGATGAAGGAGAGATTCGTACACTACGGGGATTGGGGTATCAGTTCTGTGTCAATGAAAAATAAAGAGCGGAAGACGCTATTAACCTATTGGACAACTCGTTATGTACTCACTATATGTGTTGGTCTTGTCGTCATTGGTCTTTTCTCTAGCATGTGGATACGCTACAATGAAACGCAAAAACGGCTCGACGTCATGAAATACATGGCAATGGACATTTCTGAGCAAATTGTCGCAGCGGACGGGACGGTTGTGATACCCCCTTTCTTGCCACGTTTACTAGATAATCGTCAACGCTTCATGGGAGGATTTAAGCCCATGGTGCTAATTTTAGATCAACAGAGACGTGTCATCCTTCACACATCCGCAGCCACAAGCGCAAACACATCAAATCGTTTTCTTGACGATATACTCCCGCGACTCTCCCCTAATTGGGAGCAAAATCAATCTGTGCAAGAAATACAGATGCGATCAGGGGAAAATGTATTCTTTCTCACCCAGAAGATAGAGAACAATGGCAAAACGCTGGGCTGGGTCTTTCTCTTTTCCCCGAAAAAAGAGATGTCTCATAGTGTAGAGGCGATGCAACAATTATGTATTATGTTAATAGGTCTTGGAGTGTTAGGTTGGATTGTTATTTATTATTTGACGAAAAAATTATCGGAACCTGTTAAGGATGTTGCAGATGCGGCAAAACAGATTTTGACGGGACAATATGATATCGAACTGAAAAAGGATATCAAAGAAAAGGAAATCTACGAACTTATTCAGTCGTTCAAAGATATGGCGGATCGGCTACGTCAGTTAGAAATGATGCGAACGGAGCTGCTCGCGGGAGTTACCCATGAGCTTAAAACGCCAGTAACTTCCATCAGTGGACTGCTACAAGCGGTCAAGGATGAAGTAGTAACAGGTGAAGTAGCCCAAGAGTTTCTGGAGGTTTGTTCAAAAGAGATTTTTCGTTTGCAAAAAATGGTCGAAGATTTATTGGATTTCAATTCTTTTGCGGTGGGAGATATTAAGGTTACCAAACAACCACAGAACTTGAATCATCTCGTGCAAGAGATCACGCATCAGTGGTTGATTGGACAAGAGGAGAATACGCTTTCGCTTCAGACGTATATTCCTGAACAGGAGGTATGGATCGACACGGACCCGCTACGTATTCAGCAAATTTTATACAATCTATTAAATAACGCCAAACAAGCGACGGGACCAAATGGAATCATTCAAGTCACTCTATTACATCAAGAAGGAGTTCTTCAGATTTCTGTGCAAGATAATGGCATTGGAATTCCAGAAGCAGAGAAGGCAAATATTTTTGAACGATTTTATCGCGGGGAAGAGAAGAAACATAAGGTAAGGGGTCTCGGACTAGGATTACCTTTTAGCAACATGATGGCAAAGGCACTTGGTGGCGATCTTCAATTGACTGAGAGTGTTAGAGAGAAGACCATTTTTACACTGTCACTAAAAAAGTGAGTGATTTAAAACCAATATCCACAGGCGAACGATCTAATTGATAAGAAATGTCCACAAATACCGAGTAAAAAGGTATTTGTGGACATTTTTTTATACGAACAGTAGCAGAGATTTCCTTCCTTTCCCTCCATTTTCCCACTGAACAGACATCTAGCTGACATACAGCGGCCTTATAGTTAGTTTACGAAGGTTGTTTGTAGAAAATATGAGTCTTTTGGGGGAAATCTCAATGATTGAAAGTACAACAAATAAATCATTTCTTAGGGGAATGGGCAAGAGAAAGAAAAAGATTATCATGATTACATTAGCGGGAGCCTTGCTGTGTGGGACGGGTATTTTTGCCTATAGTAAGTTTGTCTCGCCTTCTAGTGCAGCTTCGATTATGCAAACAATTCCCGTCCAGAGAGGGGATGTTTCTGAGGTTGTTGCTGCTTCTGGTACGGTGCAGGCCGCTCAACAAGAGACTTTAAACTTCCCCAGTGGTGATGATGTCATTACGGCAATACATGTAAAAATAGGTGATTCTGTAAAAGCAGGGCAGGTACTCGCTACTATGGATCAGTCCGCTACTTTGATGCAAGTAAAGATTGCAGAAGCCAACCTGTTATCAGCCAAGGCAAGCCTAGCGGAAAAAATGCAAACAAAAGATGAGAATGAAATTCTAGTATTACAGACTAATGTGACGAAAGCAAAAGCATCATTGGAAGCTGCTAAGAAAAGCTACGACAATCAAAAGGCGTTAATCAATCAAGAGAAGGCAAGTAGTAATTTGCAAGAGGCCAAAAAAAATGTTGAAACGCAAAAGAGACTATATGAAGCGGGAGCTATCTCGAAAAGTGAATTAGATCAGGCTCAAAATAGTCTCAATCAGGCAGAGGCGGAATACCAAACGTCTAGCATGCAATACAGTCAGACAAAGGATCAGAGCCACAATAGTGTAGTTCAGGCACAAGCTGCCTACGATTCTGCGCTAGCACAGTTGAATCAAGCGAAAGCTCCGGCACAAGATTCTTCTCTACAAACAGCGAAAGCATCAGTTACTCAAGCTGAGGTTAAACTACAAGAACTACAGCTTCAATTAGAAAAATTAACGTTAAAAGCGTCAATGGATGGTGTCGTTTTACAGGTGAATGGGGATGTAGGTAAAGCAGCAGCCTCCCCCTTTTTGGTTATGGATAACTCGAATGCCGAAGAATTGGAAGTGCTGGCCCAGATCAGTCAGAGCGAAATTGGTAAAATCAAGCAAGGCATGGAAGCCACTTTTACCATCGGAACCTTTAGTGGTAAAAAATTCCAAGGAAAAGTGAAAACGATATATCCACAAGGAACTACAGACTCAGGAGTGACAACCTACAAAGTACTCCTTACTGTCGGAAATAAAGAAGGATTGTTAAAACCAGGCATGACGCTCCAGACAACAATTCATGTAGGAACACAAAAGAATGTGCTCTATGTCCCAACGGCTGCTTTGCGAGAACAAGGTGGGAAAACAGGTGTTTTGGTGAAAGGAGAAGATGGTGCTACTACGAATAAAGAAGGGAAGGCAATAACAGATTCAAAAAGCAAATCACGTGACAGAGGACAAAATGTGTCAGGTTATCAATTCAAGGAAGTAACGACCGGACTGGTCAGCTCAAATAGCGTCGAAATTACTTCTGGTCTCGAAGAAGGGGATCAGATTCTATTAATCATGCAGGTACCTAGCTCCTCCGATAACCGTCAAATGCGTCAAGGCGCAGGTATGAGTAGTATGCCCGGAATGGGAGGAGGTATGCCAAGTGGAGGTAGTATCAGAATTAGATAAAGCTAGAGCGGTTATTCGCATTACTGATCTTAAAAAGACATATACCATTGGAGATCAAGAGATACATGCCCTACGTGGAGTAAATCTTATGATTGAAGAAGGGGATTTTGTAGCCATAATGGGTCCATCTGGTTCAGGTAAATCTACCATGATGAACGTTATTGGTTGCTTGGATCAACCCTCAAGCGGAGCCTTTTATTTAGATGACGATCCTGTTTCGGAGGCAGAAGATGAGGATTTAGCCAAAATTAGGAATCAAAAAATAGGTTTTGTTTTCCAAAATTTTAACCTACTTCCGCGTACACCAGCGGTAGAAAATGTGGAACTACCACTTTTATATGCAGGTGTAGATGCCAAACAAAGACGAAAGAGAGCTATTGATTCCCTAAATAGTGTGGGACTTGGCAATCGGTTATACAACAAACCCAATGAGTTATCAGGAGGGCAACAGCAACGTGTTTCCATTGCCCGTGCTTTGGTTAATCATCCCGTGATTATTTTGGCAGATGAACCTACAGGCGCTCTTGATACCAAGACTAGTCAAGAGATTATGGGGATATTTCAGCGATTAAATGATGAAGGAAAAACCGTTATTTTGGTGACGCATGAATCAGATATCGCTGAATATGCTAAGCGAGTCATCCATTTCCGTGACGGACAGATAATCGCAAATGATGTGATCCAAGAGCGAAGAATAGCGAAATTCGAGGAAGTGGTAGGATGAATTTTTTGGAAGCCATGCGAGTATCACTACGAAGTGTAACAGCTAATAAATTGAGGTCTTTTTTAACCATGTTAGGCATCATAATTGGTGTATCTGCTGTGATTACGATGGTAGCAATAGGGGAAGGGGCAAAATCTAGTGTAGCCAAACAAATTAATGGCTTGGGAAGTAATCTGCTGATTGTCACAGCAGAACTAACAAAGGGTGGCGCTCAACTAACTTTAGAGGATGCTAAAGCCCTACAACAAAAGGATTCGATAGCAGGTGTTGCCCCTTCCGTTAACATGCGAGCGCAGTTGGTTTATCAGAATGACAACTATTCATCCAGCTTGGAAGGCACGATGGAATCTTTTCCAGAAGTACGTAACGCTAGCTTACAAGAGGGAAGATTTTTTACTAGCTTTGAGGTCAGCGAGCAGGCAAATGTGGTGGTGATCGGTTCAGAGGTTGTCACTAACCTTTTTGCCAGTTCCAATGAAAGTCCAATTGGCAAAACGATTGAAATTAACCAGATTCCATTTACAGTAATAGGTGTTTTGAAAAGTCAGGGTAGCTCAGGCATGACCAATAATGATGAAAGGGTAATCATTCCGATTACAACGGCGATGGAGCGTCTAGGACAAAGTAGCCTACACACGATCTATGTGTCAGCTATTTCATCAGATGAGATGCTTCAGGCTCAGTTTGATATCCAACAAACCTTGCGAGCGCAGCATAAGCTAATGCCTAGCAAAGAGGATGATTTTACCATAAGATCTCAATCAGATATTTTGGAAACGGCACAAAACGTGACCAGTGTCATGACTTCACTGTTATCAGGAATTGCTGCTATTTCTCTAGTGGTGGGCGGTATCGGTATTATGAACATCATGCTGGTCTCGGTAACGGAGCGTACTCGTGAGATCGGGATTCGTAAAGCAATTGGAGCTACCAAGGGAGCGATTTTGCAGCAATTTTTGATTGAGTCAATTACCCTGAGTCTGTTAGGTGGGGTGATCGGAATTCTACTGGGAGTGGGAGCGGCTTGGATCGTGAACAAGCTTGGTGGAGTGGATATTGCGATTACAGTAACTCCTATGCTGTATGCCTTCTTGTCATCTTTATTTGTGGGTGTGATATTTGGAGTATATCCGGCTAAAAAGGCAGCGGATATGAAGCCAATTGATGCATTGAGATATGAATAGGGAGCACTTGTGTCTACTAAATCGTTGTTTGAGGTAATAGTAAAGAAGAATAGGTTGTACCAATACGAATGTGGTGAAGAACTAGTTAAGCCCCGTTTTCCTTGTTTTAATAAACAAGAAAAACGGGGCTTATTTATCATTTTTAGTTATTAGTTTTGAAAAATATGTAACCTTTTTTCACATATTCTGTATTATGTTAATAGGAGAGTAATGGCTATTAACAAATTACAGAGTATTTGAGTGATTTGGTAGAAGCTATTTTAACAGACAAGAAAGGAGATTTTATAGTAATAAATGGATATGAGAAAAGAAAAACATCGCCAAATCCAAATAATGAAGCTCCTCGGTGGAGAAAATAGATGGTTTACGGTTAAGGAATTGTCTGAAAGAGTAGGTTGTTCGTATAAAACCGTTGCGAAGGAGATTTCAATTATTAAAGATTTTTTGCCACCCGGGTGGGAGATTTGCTCTGTAAAAGGTAGGGGAGTTCAATTGTTTTTACCTGAAAGCTCCTCTATAAATGAAGTGATCTCATTATTTGTCAGAGACTCTTTCACTTTTCAAGTATTTCAACAGTTACTTGAAGGCAATGTTAAAACAGTCTCCCAATTAGCAGATCGTTTATTTATACAAGGCCCTTCTCTTCAAAACGTATTGGGAAGAGTGGAGAAGCATTTAAAGACGTATAAATTACATCTTCAGAAAAACCCGCTTCAAGTTGTAGGAAATGAACTTCAGATCATCATGATGTTTTATGAACTATATATAAGGGCCTATAGCAATAAAGAATGGCCGTTTTTAGAATATGAGGCTTTATGTCTCCAATATTTTGATGACGTGGAAGAAGCATTAGGTATTACTTTTGATGTATATGATAAACATAAGCTATTCTATTTTTTAGCTATTTTATTAATAAGAAAACAACAAGGATATCAGATCAAATTAGATAATCAATTTTCAAATAATAATATTGAAGCTCCTTATTACCAAAAAATATCAACAATAATCGAAAATTTAACGTCGAAATATAGCACCTCTTTAACGACTGAAGATAAAATTATCCTAACGATTGTTATTAAATCCTCAAAGCATGTATATAAGGACTTTAACAAAGTAAAAAGGGAAGGACTTCAATATTTCCAAGAAGGCAAAATACAAGTATTCAAATATCTCAGGGATTTTATTTACATGTTGGAAAAACGAATGGGAAAAACATTTATCCATGATGAGGAATTTATTTTTGCGATAATTGATTATTTTAAACGAACCATATATACCCTAAAGTATTTCTCTAAGATAAAAGTAAGAGAAAAAACCATTACCAAATATATTAGAGAAAAACATCGGGAAACTTTTCTACATGTTCAAGAAGTGTACAACGAATGGGCAAAGAAATATGGGATAGCTGATCATATCATTGATGATGAAATTGCCAATGTCACAATGCAAATAGAAGCTACGATATCGTTCAAACCTGAATCTAAAAAAGCCCTCATTATATCGGGAGAAGGCACAAGCTGGAAAAGATATATGGAAGCTATCCTAAGAGAAAGATTTGGAGAAAAATTACAAGTATTAGACCAGTATTTGTATAATGTAACAGAGGAGCAAATCGAAACCTTAGATATAGATGTCATCATTACTACCATTCCTATTGATATACAATCCATCCCCGTCATTCGGGTTCAACCGATTTTATCCCAACGTAACTTTTATACCCTCCAGCAATTTATTCACAACAAACAATGAGTTAATACTTCTTGATCTATTCAGACATGGAAAAGATGATTTCTCCTTTAGTAATGAAAGAAGTCATCTTTTTTATTTCCATTAGGTATCAATATCAGATTAATAAAAAACGCGGAAAAACGTGATTTTACATAAAGAAAGTCATCATAAAAATGGCTAAATGGTTATGTTTTTATCGAGTAAGTAAAAAAATTACCTTTAGTAACGGCAATTATTACTCTTGATAGGAAAATCAGTTCATATGTAATATGTTTATTACAAGATAGGTATAAAGTCTTATGTGATTTTATTTTATAGGAAGGATTTGTGAGAAGCAATGCAGTTAGTATCTATTAATCACTGTGAATCTGGTATGAAGCTTTCGCGTGATATTTATAATAGCAACGGTTCAATTTTAGTGGGAAATGGAACAATTTTATCCCTACGTTTGATTGAACGACTTAATGAATTAAATATCAATTCTATATATGTTGAACATAAAAATTCAAAGGATATCTTTGTTAAGGACATCGTATCTGAACAAACGAAGAAGGAAGCCATAGATTTTGTTTTGTCTATATTTGTTGATTCCCGAAAAAATCCTCAAAAATTTTGTCAAGTTATTGCTGGGAAACAAATATGCTCTATTGTTCAAGAAAAGCTATCTAGCCTGATTTATAAATGTAAGAATAACCCAACGGTCATGAAGTTACTTGCAACAGTGTGTACCGTTGATAAAAATATTTTTGTCCATTCCTTCAATGTAATGATCTATACTGTATTAATTGGTTCAAAAATGGGCTTGAATGAGGAGCAAATATTAGAATTAGGACTGGGAGCACTCTTACATGATGTAGGAAAAATACTGATTCCTACGGAGATTCTCAATAAACCAGACAAATTAACTAATGAGGAATATGACATGATCAAAACGCACACTAGCAAGGGATTTGAACTGTTGCAACAAGAGACAGATATCCCAGAATTGGTTGCTCAATGTGCTTATCAGCATCATGAACGAATAGATGGACAAGGATACCCCCGTAAATTACATGAGGCCAATATTCATTTATATGCAAAAATAATTGGGGTGTGTGATGTATTCGAAGCTTTAACTAGCCATCGCGTATATCGAAAACCAATGTTGCCAAATGATGCCATGGAATTTCTCTTTGCAGGTTCAGGCACTCAGTTTTGTCAGAAGGTATTGCAAGCTTTCCGTAACTCCATTTCACTATACCCTGTAGGCTTTTATGTCACATTAAGTTCAGGCTACTCAGGAGTTATTGTCAAGAATAACCCAGGTATGCCATCACGACCTATTGTTCACATTTTGAAAAATGAAGACCATGTTAAAATAACCCCCTATGAAGTGGATTTGTCCAGTGAATTAAACTTGGTTATTTCTGATTACAAAGCGCTTGCGTAATGCTTGAAACGCAAAGAAATGATGAATCAAACTAATCGTCTGTTTATTTGAAAGGATATTTCGTTATTTATACCTGTAATTCTACTTGATCCTTTATAATAGAACTAACATCTAGGAGTCTACACCAGTAATTGGATAGAAAATGAATGTTCACCATCACCGTTTAACGTCTAACAATTACTTGTCAAAAGCAATTAGGAGGAATTCAAATGAATTACCTAAATGATTTGCGGCAACTACTTCGAGATGACCAAGTATCTGTAAGTGAAAGTGTCCGAGAATTACATAGTAAAAATGAATCCTATCACACACCTGCTTTACCTGATGTCGTGGTGTTTCCAGAGTCTACGGAGGATGTATCACGCTTGGTTGCTTTTGCGAATGATCGTGAGATACCTGTGGTTCCATTTGGCATCGGAAGTAGCCTAGAGGGACATGCGATCCCCGTGCATGGTGGGGTCTCTTTGGATTTTCAACGAATGAATCAGATACTTGAGGTGCGACCAGATGATTTGTTGATACGTGTTCAGCCCGGGATAACCAGAACGGAAGTAAATAAAGAACTGAAAAAATACGGACTGTTTTTCTCAGTAGATCCAGGGGCAGATGCTACGCTTGGGGGAATGGCAGCTACAAATGCCAGTGGAACTACTGCGGTTCGATATGGTGTTATGCGCGATCAGGTGCGAGACTTAGAAGTAGTATTAGCGGATGGGAGTATCATCCATACCGGTGGTTTAGCAGCAAAATCGTCGTCTGGTTACCATCTAAATGGTTTATTTGTTGGTTCAGAAGGGACGTTGGGTGTATTTACCGAGTTGACCCTGCGTGTATACGGAATTCCTGAAGAAATGATGGCTGTTCGAGCTACTTTTCCTGATGTGGAAAGTGCTGTTCAGACTGCGGTTACCATTCTCTCAGTAGGAATTCCAGTAGCCAAGATTGAGTTGGTAGATGAATTATCCATTCAAAAAATTAATGCGCACAATGGTACATCATACGAAGTAACACCTACGTTATTCATTGAGTTTCATGGAAATACAGCAGGACTAGTTCAGGATGCACAGTTTGCTAGAGAGCTGGCTCTGGATAAAGGATGTCTTATTTTTCAACAGGAAATAGACTCAAAAGCTCGTGCACAATTATGGGAAGCAAGGCATCATCTGTACTATGCGTTTGCCCACTCGGTACCAGGCAAGCGTGTCATGACGACCGATGTATGTGTACCTCTGTCAGAATTGGCAGGGGCTGTACGCAATGCCCAACAAATCGTACAAGAATTGCAATTGGAGGGCGGAGTGCTAGGACATATCGGCGATGGTAATTACCATACCTTGCTCTTACTAAATCCGAATGATTCTGAAGAACTGGCGCGTGCGGAAGAGGCAAATGCCCGTATTGTTGAATTCGCGCTGGCGCGAGGTGGCACATGTACGGGTGAGCACGGAGTAGGGCTGGGTAAACGAAAATACCAGCAAAAAGAGCATGGTGAAGCATATCATTTGATGGCTACAATCAAGAAAGCTTTTGATCCAAAAGGAATTTTAAATCCAGGAAAAATTTTTAGTTAATGAAGTTCTGTTCATACGATTAACACATGGGACTCTTCTTGATTTTCTTCGAGAAGAGTCCGATTTTTTACTGTTACTAATAACCAATTTAGTTTGTAGATAAAAAAGAAGTATCAAACCTGAATAACAAGACAAACGTCAGAATACAAGAGGCTCTGACGTTTGTCTATATAGAAGTTATTATCGGGACACGATCTGTAAATCGTATTTTAATTTCCTACGATCTTTTTTTAAATTCTCTAAACCCACGATACACGTTTACTGAAGCTGATACCCCTAATAAAATTAGTACCATTGGGCTTACTTCAGAATTAAAATATAGCCAACCTAATAAACTAAACAGGACGACAGCTGTCAAAAAAGACGCCATAGTATACTCTCCCTCCAGCTATCTTTAAAAGTAAATACTATCTACCATAGATCGAGATAACTACTGGTAGCCAAGCTATATCGACATTTACACCTTTACCTTCATTTTTGCTATTAAGTTTTTTTTGCAAATTTTGCGTTTTCCCATGATATAATTGCTCCAGCAATAGCCGCACTTTGCCCACCTGGAACCAGCCCAGCGATTGCTGCCCCTAATGCCCAATCGGTAGAATACTCCTCATTTTAGGATTCGGACGTTTGATAGCTAAAAAAGCATGAATGTATAAATAATCAATAAAATGAAAATAAATAAGGTAAGAAAAGCTAGAATTTTTTCCTTTCTTTTATAAAAATTGTACAGTAAATATAAAGACAAGATTATATATAAAGCATGCATTAAGAAAGTCCGAAAAAGAGAGCTAGAATCAATAAGAGGCTGGTTGGATGCAATACCATATGAAAGACCAAATGCAGTAAAAATCAATACAATTGTCTTTACTATTTTTGAAATCATACGCAATACTCCTTCCCCCGTTGAGAATAAATACCATGCCAAATTGACATGGTATTTATTCTCAGTTTTTTACTCATCTTTTGTTGCAACATTAAAATATGGTTTTTCAGCAAAAAACCAATCGCCTACATCATTAAACTGATGATTGAACGCTTTAAAATTTAAAAGTTTAAAATAAACTGAGGTATCTTGGAAGCGATATTGATAGAGTTCTTTCCCTCCCATTCCTGTTTGAACTTTCCCATTTGTTTTATATTGATTAAATTGAATATGTCCATCCATTGATTTGCCCACAGCTAAAGTAACAAATCCAACAAAAGTAGCCCAATTTGAAACTACATTAAGTATTTCTTTATGAGAAATGAAAATTCCTCTCTTTCCCCCGATATAACCTCCGACAAGGATAGCTCCCCCAATAGCTGTAGCAATTTCCCCTATAGAGGTTACTTGTTCATCAAGGTCTATTTTGAATGACATATAATAAACCGGATCATAAATACCCTTTGCCGAAACTCCTTGGGTTTTATCGTCATTTCTCAATGCTTCATCAAAAAATGGTGTTATTTTAACTTTCTTACCATCCAGAGTTGCAATGTTGGTAGCTGTATCAAAAACCAACGTATGATCCTCATTGCCAATTGTAACGGTTTCAACATGTACAGTATTGTTATCCATTTGTTCCGTACTACTATTATTCTTTTCTGCATGGGCATAGCTAGACGGTGCTGACAGCATTAATACTGGTACTGTTAAGGCTAACACGCCATTTAAAAATTTTTTAGAGAACATACAAAAACCTCATTTCACTATATATTTTTAAATCCACGAATATTAATTTGTCGTGACTTTTTGATAGGTTACTCTTTTATCAAGCAAAATGTCCTTAGCCTCACGTTTCAACTCATGACGACGTTCGGACCATTCTTGTTTTAATTCTTGTCTTCGTAATATCCTAGCTGGCTCTTTCAATTTCAACTTCTTGATAAGAGTCACCCCATACCAACATATTCATGAAACCAATCCTCCTGACGTCTTAATGGAAAAGCTGAAACACGGCTGTCTTTTTCTAAAAGGTTTTTCCGTACAGCTTTATTCTCATATCCGACAACTACTGTTCTAATAAAAAATATTTTTTCCCCTTTGAACGCAAGGGCATGATAAACTTGAATGGAGCATTTTCTAGATGCTTGGTATATCGGGGTGTTCCTAAGCTTTCTGAGGGCATATGGGAACATCCCGTTTTTATTGCCTTCTTAAATTCCTTCTCTGGACATTTATTGTCCCATACTAGCATGTGCCAACTCCTTTCTATGAATATTCCTTTTTTGCTACCCTCCTTTCTCTGGCAACCACAAAAATGATAAAAACAATGTATTATTCTATATTTTTCATAGATTACCATTTGTTGGCTTAATTATATATCAAGATAGACAAAATTCCCTAAAAAAAAAGAGAGGATGCCCTCCCTCTCTACCAACCTTCACCGAAACTATTTGTTGAAGCGGATTGGTTCGTAATTAGACCAGACGTTGGTACTTCAAAACTCATTCCGATAAAGCCTAAGAAGGACAGAATCATTAGTGAGGATATTAATATCTTTTTCATTTTGGTTATTCCCCCTTGTCATAACGTTAATAAACATTTCTTTGTGTTCTTCCGAAGGATTATACTTATAATGCATAAGAATGATGCTTCTAATTCGCTCTACATTTTTAAACATTAGTGCTAATTGCAGGGCCTCTAAATTATAATGGAACCCCTTATCTTTTTCCCCCCTCATTAAATAATACGAGGATAATGCTTGAAATAGCCTTAATCTAAATTTTTGATTGAGTTTGTCTGTTTTACAGGATAATTGCTCGATTTCTCTTTCGTATATTTGTAAAAATTCAAGAATGTTTTGGAACATTTCCTTTTGAAGATATGATTCAAATGCAACAGGTAAAAATGAAAATAATTTTGTCTGATCGGGTGAGATTAATTTAAGGATTTCATCAATAACCTCTAACTTACCCATTTCCACCAAAATCAGAAGTTCATTCAAGTGAGAGATTTCCTTATAGTAGTCACCATAAACAGCGTATTCTTTAGTAATATGTAAAGCGGTATCAAAATCTTTCGACTCTTTATAACTGAAAGATTCATGAAGTAAAGCTTCTGCAATATATTTTTCGTTACGTTCCACTATTGCAAATGTTTTTAACTCTTTTGAGTAATGGAGCAATTTATCCCATTTTTCTACTACATTATAGAAAGTCAATATTTTATAGTAAGCCTCAAATTTATGTTCCTGTGGAAGTAAAGGGAGATATTCTTGGAGTTGATGTAACGTTTCATATCCAGAGACACTAAGGTCTACATCTCTTGCTATGATAAATCGTCTTAAATAGGCAATCGCTAATCGTTCATTCCGTGTTGTACCATTGGCTATTACAATGTCATACAAAGGGAGGCTGTAATTTCTTTGATCGGAGGAAAAAATATATTCTGCCATCTTAAAGGTATTATCAAGAAGTCTCTTTCTGTCAGTATCCTCGTTGATTAATGCCATAATCTTTTTTGTAATGTCATATCGTTCTACTCTGATACAACTTGTAAAAAATTCCGCTGTTTTAATAGGGGACATTTTTCCTGATTCATTAAAACAATCTCCCAAATATAATAGATGTAAAGCAAAAAGACCACCCACTGATCAGTGATCTCTTTGCGCCTGATTCATCCTATTATTTTTTCGTTATTCTTACTTATCATTAATGGCATATTTTTTGCCATCAATCGTAATGGTATAGTTTGTAGGTCCGCTTATTGGCACGTAATAGACGATGCTCACATCTATGCTTTGCCCAGGAGCTACTGATTTCCAAGTAGGAATGGTAATTGCCACACGGTGAAAATCACCCTTTAATCCACCGATGTTTGGACCTGTATGCCCAGCAGAAATCAGTTTTACGGAATCTCCACTATAGCTACTAAATTGGGCTGAGGTAGAGGTAGGAACGTCAAACTCTATGACAGAGCCACCTTTAATTGTCAGAGTGCTGTTATTGGTTACTTTTAGTGTAGGATTGATTGGGTAATTCTGATCACCCAGTTGAAATCCATTTACATCTACCTTGATGGCTAGTTTATCGGCTGGTTGTGGAGTCTTGCTATTAGAAGTGGCATATGGCGTTGCTGCTACAAATTTGCTATGCATCAATTTGGTTAAAGTAGAACCCATATAGTATTCTCCCTTACCGCCGTTGCGTTCGGTGTACCAGTCGTAGTCACCTGCCATCTCCCAGATCATGATTCCACCAATCCCGTTTTTCATTACATAATCTGCCTTGGCACTGATAGACTGTTCATCTTCTGTAGAGAGGAAGACTTTCTTTTGAGCATTCCAGAGCCATGGGGCAACAAGTGTAGAATCATAGTTACGCTTATAGGTACCGGTCAAAACTGGATTTGGAATTCCATGATCCTTCAGATAGGAACCAGCAATTCCTTTTTCTAGATTTTTGGCATGCCACATCGGATTGGAGCCGGCCCCCTGCTCTTTTCCGTTCTCATCTTTATCATGCCAAATATTATCAATACCTGTAGCTCCATCGCCGCAAGTGGTTAGTCCAGTTGGACAATCTTTACCAACCGCTTTTCCCCATAATCCATCGGTTCCTCCCACAACATTCTGGAAACCTCTAGTATAGTAAGGAACACCGATGTTAATTCGTCCTGCCTGCATCATTCCACGCATGTAATGATAGGCCCAATCTGTATTGAGATAGCCAATACCTCCATACTGAGGTGTGTTATAGATGTTATACTTGATTAGTTCCCCATCTTTTCCATCGTCAAACAAAGCTGCGTTGGGTCCAACAAATTCATTCCAAGCACCATGAAGATCATAGGACATTACATTTATATAATCGAGATACTGCAAAGCTTGGAAAGATTCCATACCACGTAATAGGTAGGCAGAAGAGGGAGATGCCACGGTTAACATATAATATTTTCCGTCTTCAGCGGATGCCTGATCCAACTTAATTCTCAAGGTTTTTAATAAGGCATCATATCCTGCCATGAGCCCTTTTAGGCGTGGAGTAGAGAATTGCCAATCTAATGGATTGCCTGCCTGATTCATCGTGGTCGGATATTCGTAGTCGATGTCTACTCCTTCAAAATTGTAGTTGCGCAAAAATTCCACAGCAGAAGTAGCAAATGTGTCAATAGCAGCTTGATTGACCGAACCATCTGCTTTGGTTGTCATCGTGTAAAAGCCCCCAGAGGCTATTCGCTTCCCATTTTCATCCAAGTATCCTCCCGATTCAGCCCAACCTCCAACAGAAACAAGAGTTTTTACACCGGGATTCTTTTTCTTAAATTGAGTCAGCATGTTGAAGTGACCTTTGTAAGGCAAGGTGGGGTCCATAGCTGCATCTGGATATTCCGGCCAAGTCATTCCAAGTGCAGGATTAGTCGTATCAGTAGCAGAACCAACAGACACACGGTTGCTTCTGTCAACATGTGCGAAGGCATAGTTAATATGTGTAATATTTTTCCAGGGAATATCGGAGGCTAGATATTTGGCTTGTCCATTTTTCCCTGTTCTCCAGCTAGTAAAATATCCGATGATACGTCGCTTGGAATCATTAGCTAGCTTTTCACGTCCATCTTGGTCATATGCTTGGCAATAAGGGATGTTTTTCACACCAGAATCGTAAAGACCTGCTGGACGGCAAGGTACTGCGGGTTTAGGTGGTAATGTGTCTTTATTTGTAGTGGCTTCTATAGCTTGACTAGCAGCAGATTCTAGTCCCTGATTATCTTTTGCTTTTACTGTGAATGTGTACGTAGTATTGGGGGTCAGATTGATCGTAGCATTGGTTTCTGTAACCGTTTGCAAACCACCGTTATAAAAAACGGAATAGCTTATCACTTGTTTGTCATCGGTAGAAGCGTCCCATTTGAGAGAAACACTTGTGGAGGTTTTGGCTGTTACAGTTCCATTAGCAGGTACGGTAGGGGGTGTATTAGAAGGGTCAGTTGGATTAGTAGGATCAGTAGAGCAGATACCAAGGTCTTGCCATACATCGCTAGTACCAGGTGTTTCACCTTGTGTCCACCATTTCGCCTTCCATTCATGTCCGTCGTGAGATGCTTGTTCCCCTCCAGTATAAATCGTTTTACTGGCCCATGCGGCAGAACAAATCGTAGTTGCGGAGGCATTGGATGGAAGAATCGTTGGAAAAATACTTGCAAAAAGAACTAGGACTAACACCAAAAAACTGAATTTTCTGACTGACTGAAAAACAGTAATCAAGTGATACATCTTTCTCATCTCCTTGCTTTCGTTTTTTACTTAATTCAGCGCGTGTAATTGTTGTTAGATTAGATTAGTTCGTTTAAATATACAATAGTCCGAATAGAATGAAAAGTTAAATTTTGTGAAATATAAAAGTTTATGAGAAGAAGCTAGTAGTCAACTGAATATATTTTTGTGCAATCATTCTCAAACTTTCAGTCTAATTCTTGCACAAATGCATAACGAACATTTGGACTAAAACTTTCATCAGTTAGGCGATATAATAAAGCCATAAAGAGATTACAATAATTATAAAAAACATATAGAAAGCGCTAACATTAATTTTGTTATTTAAACACATATGCAATAAAACAATGATGTAGCGTGACGAAACACTGGAACATGGAGAAGGAGGTTAAAGATCACCATGCTATGTGAACTATTAACCAGAGACAGCATTCAATTTATTGATGAAATTTCTACTTGGGAGGAAGCTATACGTTTGGCTGCCCAACCATTACTAAAGGATGGAAGTATCCAAGATTCCTACATTCAGGCCATGATTCAAAATGTGAAGGATATAGGTCCGTATATTGTGATTGCGCCAGACATTGCTATTCCTCATTCGCGTCCTGAGAATGGAGTGAACAGAGTAGGCATGAGCTTTCTGAAGTGTCATAAGCCTGTTGCCTTTTCAGAAAAGGTAGAGCATCAGGTCAGACTGTTCTTTGTTCTGGCAGCTACGGATAATGAATCCCATTTAGGCGCATTATCTCAATTAACAGAAGTACTATCTGATCCAGAGTCTTTACAGACCCTGTTAACTACAGATTCTATTGAGGCGGTTCTTCACCTTATTCAGGCAAAAAACAATCAGTAAAAATAACAACTACATTTGAGGAGGAATTATTTATGAAAAAGATTTTGGTAGTATGCGGAAACGGATTGGGAAGTAGCTTTATCGTAGAAATGAACGTGAAAAAAATCCTAGGTGAGTTAGGAATCGAGGCAGAGGTATCCCATACTGATTTGGCTTCCAGCAAAACCGAGAGAGCAGATCTATATCTAGGCTCTAAAGATATTGTTGGGAATCTAGAGGACGGTACTCGTGTTGTTGAAGGATTAACAAACATTTTGGATCAGAATGAAATCCGCGAAGTCCTGAAAAAACACTTCTAAAGCTAGAAGTGTTTGGCTTCCTCTTAGCGTTAGCGCACCATGAAAAATTGAAACAGTGGAGGGATTGCCCATGCTAGACTTTCTCATGAACGATATTTTAGGAACGCCCGCAATCTTGGTCGGACTCTTCGCTTTATTTGGCTTGTTGCTCCAAAAGAAAAATATCGCTGACATCATTGCCGGTACGCTGAAAACCACTATGGGCTTTATTATTCTCGGTGGTGGCGCTAGTATTCTAATTGGTTCCTTAGATGCATTCAGCAAAATATTTACAGAAGCTTTTAACATTAATGGGGTTATCCCGAACAACGAAGCGATCGTAGCAATTGCCCAGCAAACGTTTGGGAAAGAAACAGCGATGATCATGTTCTTTGGTATGGTAGCTAATATTTTGTTTGCTCGCTTTACTCCTTTCAAATACATTTTCTTAACTGGTCATCATACGCTGTTCATGGCATGCCTGTTATCTGCGGTTTTATCCACAGGTGGTTTTACCGGTGTACCGTTAGTTATCATTGGATCGGTTCTATTAGGGGCTTTGATGGTTCTATCTCCAGCGATTATGCAACCATATACACGTAAAGTAACAGGTTCTGACGATTTTGCGATGGGACACTTTGGGTCATTCGGTTATCTAACAGCAGGCTTTATCGGCTCAAAATTTGGCAATAAAACCAAGTCTACGGAAGATATTAAAGTTCCAAAATCTCTTGGCTTCCTACGTGATACATCTATTTCTATCTCTTTAACGATGGCGCTCTTGTATTTGATCATTGCCCCTTTTGCTGGTCAAAGCTTTATCGAGACACAGCTTTCTAACGGGCAAAACTTCATTGTCTACTCCTTTATTCAAGCAATCACTTTTGCAGCTGGTGTGTATATCGTGCTTGCTGGGGTACGTATGTTGATTGCTGAAATCATCCCTGCTTTCAAAGGGATTGCAGATAAACTAGTCCCAAATGCTAAACCGGCGCTCGATTGCCCAACCATTTTCCCATTTGCACCAAACGCAGTTATTATTGGTTTCTTAGCTAGTTTTGTGGCAGGTTTAATCTCCATGTTTATCTTGCCAATCATTGGTCTTAAGGTTATCGTACCTGGTGTTGTGGGTCACTTCTTCACAGGTGCTGCTTCTGGAGTGTACGGGAATGCTACAGGTGGACGACGCGGTGCGATCATCGGTGCTTTTGTGAATGGTTTGTTGATCTCCTTCTTGCCGGCTTTATTACTACCGGTACTAGGTGGATTAGGCTTTGAAGGTTCTACATTCGGTGATGCTGACTTTGGAATTGTCGGGATTATTCTTGGAAAAATCATTACTTTGTTTCAATAATAAAGAAATAGAAGTAAAGCTAGTTTTGCGTTAAGTGAAACTAGCTTTTTTGTAATATAAAGACCAAATGTGGGAATGGAAAAACTTCGTATAATGTTTAAATAGGCATTTTTTGGGTAAAGGATGCAAAGTATGAGCGAAGTAAATGTAATAAAATATGTATATATACAGGAAGAGCAACTTCAATCGTAGATGATTAAGGTTGCCTTTTTTTATGAAAAAAAACGAGTTTCTTCCTATTATAATAGCAAACTGTGCGAGGACGAGAAAATAACCGTGCAAAGTGTGCAAAATTATATTCTCTTTGCAAATAGAAAAAGGAAGACATCACAAGTTTTGCAAGCAAGTCGTGGGACTGTCAAGAAATGGACGAGATTTGTAAGAGCTTACCGTTGATTTGTAGAAGAATTATGTATATAATCAAAAACAATCACAAACAATTACAAACGATCGTTTATATAATCACAAACAGTCAATCATGTGATTTTACCTAAAGGAGAGACAATGAATGTTAACTCCAGAACGTCATCAACTCATTTTGGCTTTGTTAAAAGAAAAAGAAGTGGTCACGGTTCATGAATTGGTTGATACCACTAACGCATCTGAATCAACTATTCGTCGTGATCTAAGCGAATTAGAAGAAAAGCGCTATTTAAAGCGTGTTCATGGTGGGGCCTCTATCTTACACCGCAAACTCGAAGAACCAACCGTGCTAGAGAAGGTGAAAAAAAGTGAACAGGAAAAAGTAGCGATTGCGGCTTATGCTGCTTCTCTGATCAAAGATAAGGATTCCGTTTATTTAGATGCAGGTACGACGACAGAGCAGATGATTCCACACATTACAGCTAAGCAAATCGTAATTGTTACGAACGGTCTTAATATTGCCCTAACCGCTCGTCAATATGATTGCAAGACCATTTTAATCGGTGGTGAGTTAAAAGCAGGGACGATGGCCGTGATTGGTAGAGGTGCTGCAACTGGGATGGGACAATATCGCTTTGATAAATGTTTCCTTGGTATGAATGCCTTTGATCTTACACATGGCTTTACCACTCCCGATCCAGAGGAGGCCTATATCAAGCAGTTGGCCCTTTCTTATTCAGATGAGAAGTATGTGCTGTGCGATGCTCAAAAGTATGGAGACGTAACTTTTGCCAGAGTAGCCGACATAAGCGAAGCAATGGTTATTACTGATGACCGCATAAATCTGGCAGAAGCAGAGAAATTAAGAAAACTAACAAGATGCAAAGTGGTGAAAATATGATTTATACGGTAAGTCTTAATCCTTCGATAGACTATCATATCTGGTTGCCGAGCTTGCAAGTAGGAAGAATTACTGGAGCAACAAAAGAGATGAAAATGGCTGGAGGCAAAGGAATTAATGTCTCCAAAGTATTAAAAAACTTAGGCAAAGAGTCGGTTGCCCTCGGATTCATAGGTGGATTTACAGGTGAATTTATTGCTCAGGAAATGGAAGCGCTTGAAATATCCACTTCTTTCATCAAGGTAGAGGGAGATTCGCGAATTAACGTCAAGATGAAAGCGGAGACAGAAACAGATATAAGTGGTGTTTCTCCAGAGATTTCAGCAGAAGCGTTTGCGCAATTAATGGATCAAATCCAGAACTTGCACAAAGATGATTATTTGGTGTTAGCAGGTAGTGTGCCTAAGAGCCTCAGGAGTGACACATACGAAACAATGATGGATATTCTTGCAAAAAAAGGTTTGCAAATTGCACTAGATGCCAGCGGAGATGCCTTAAAAAGAGGTATTACCAAGAAACCGTTTTTCATCAAACCTAATCATCATGAACTGGGTGAATTGTTTGGTGTAACCATAGCTACACCGATGGAAGCGTATCAGTATGCCAAGCGAGTAGTTGATCAGGGAGTGGAGAATGTCATTGTTTCTTTGGCAGGCAAAGGAGCGGTCTTTGTGAATCAAAGAGGTGCTTATGTTGCTCAATTTTCTGAGAGCAAGCCTGTTAATTCGATTGGAGCAGGAGATTCTGTGGTTGCAGGCTTTTTATACGCCAAAAGCGAGCAGATGGAAGAGGCAGATGCCTTTCATTTTGCAATTGCTTGTGGTACAGCGACAGCTTTGTCCGAAGGTTTTTGTACACCAGCGACTATTTCCAACTACTTGCCAACCATTCAAGTGGCAAAAATATAGAATTAGGGGGACAAGGAAATGCGTATCTTAGACATGCTGCGAGCAGATACTATCGTTATGCACCTATCTGCTACATCCAAGGCAGAAGTCATTCAAGAATTGATTGACCAATTGGATCAAGCAGATTGCTTGAACGACAAAGAAGGAATGAAGGAAGCAATATTGGCCCGTGAGGCTCATGCTTCCACAGGAATTGGTGAAGGAATTGCCATTCCGCATGCCAAAACAGAGGCAGTAAAAAAACCAAGTATTGCGTTTGGTTACTCCCGAGAAGGTATTGATTATGACGCATTGGACGGACAAAAATCGCATTTATTTTTCATGATTGCAGCTACTGCCGATGCTAATCAAGCACACTTAGAGACCTTGGCACATCTGTCTGAAATGTTGATGGATGAGACTTTCCGACAAGAATTGACTCAGGCTAAGACCAAGGAAGAATTATTAAAAATGATTGCGAGAAAAGAAAAGGAAAGTCATAATGTAGAAGAGCCCTCGGTTTTACCAGGTGAAACAGGACGCGTAAAAGTTGTCGCTGTGACAGCTTGTCCAACAGGAATCGCTCACACTTATATGGCTGCCGATGCTTTGAAAAAAAAGGCGGAAGAAATGGGCATTGTCATCCGAGTGGAGACAAATGGTTCCGGTGGTGCAAAGAATAAATTGACATCTGAAGAGATTGAACAAGCAGATGCCGTAATCGTCGCTGCTGACAAACAGGTCGATATGGACAGGTTTAAGGGCAAGATAGTGATTGAAGTGCCGGTAGCTGATGGAATTCGTAAGGCAGAGGACTTGATTACACGGGCAGTGAATCAAGATGGCCCCGTGTATCAAGGTAGCACGTCACCGTCTTCCTCAGATTCCTTTGAAGATAAGTCAGGCAGATCAGGTTTTTACAAGCATTTGATGAGCGGTGTATCCAACATGCTACCACTTGTAGTTGGTGGGGGTATCATCATCGCTATTAGCTTTATGTTTGGGATTAATGCAGCCAAGCCAGATGATCCCACTTTTAATCCGATCGCCAAGATGTTAAGCGATATCGGTGGTGGTTCCGCTTTCAAACTGATGATTCCTGTACTAGCGGGTTATATTGCTATGAGTATTGCTGACCGCCCGGGTTTAGCATCTGGTTTAGTTGGTGGATGGCTTGCCGCAGAAACAGGCTCAGGATTCTTGGGTGGATTAATTGCTGGTTTTCTTGCAGGCTATTTGGTGTTAGGATTGAAAAAAGTGTTTTCTGGTTTACCGCAGTCTCTTGAAGGTATTAAACCAACTCTGTTGTACCCGTTGTTTGGTATTTTGCTAACAGGTCTAGTAATGCTTGGCATTATTTCACAACCAGTCGCAGCGCTTAATAACTGGTTAACTGATTGGTTAAGTAATATGGGACAAGGAAATGCTGTCATTCTTGGTATTGTAATTGGTGCTATGATGGCTGTGGATATGGGTGGTCCTGTGAATAAAGCGGCATTTACGTTCGGTATTGCTATGATTGCAGCAGGTAACTTTGGTCCACACGCGGCGATTATGGCTGCTGGTATGACACCTCCGCTAGGAATTGCACTCGCAACGACTTTGTTCAAAAAGAAATTTACTGCACAGGAAAGACAAGCAGGTAAAACCGCATATATTTTAGGAGCTTCCTTCATCACTGAGGGTGCAATCCCGTTTGCAGCAGCAGATCCGACACGTGTAATTCCGGCAACAGTTCTGGGCTCCGCTGTAGCAGGTGGCTTGTCAATGTTCTTTGGATGTACACTACCAGCTCCTCATGGAGGAATGTTTGTTCTTCCGGTTGTAGGTAATCTTGGAATGTATATTGTGTCAATTTTGGTAGGGACATTGATTACTGCCTTGATGATCAATATACTAAAAAAAGAAGTTCATGAATAACTATATTAACAAGAAAAAGGGGAAATATTCCATGTTAACAAAAACTTGCGTAATCCAAAATCCAGCTGGCTTGCATGCTCGACCAGCTACAATGTTCGTACAAAAGGCAACTTCTTTCTCTTGCGATGTAAATTTGATCAAAGGTACCAAAAAAATTAACGGCAAAAGCATCATGGGTGTTATGACACTTGCAGCCAAAAAAGGCGATGAAATCGTACTTGAAGTAAGTGGCGAAAATGAAGCTCAAGCTCTTGAAGAATTGGGCGCAATCCTAGAAAGTGCAAAAGAATAGTTAGGAGATGATCCGTCTTGCTTTGTAAAGGTATTGCAGCAGCCCAAGGGTTCGCTCTTGGCCGAGCTTTGGTAAAGGTAGAAGAAACCCTCTCTTATGCACGCAAAACACTTGCAGCAGATCAAGTAGCTGCGGAAGTGGCGCGTTTGAAAGAGGCTTTGAGCAAAACCAACTCCCAATTGGAAGCGATTAAACAAAAAGCACTTCGTGATATTGGGGAAGCAGAAGCAAAAATCTTCGAAGCTCACCAACTATTTTTGGAGGATCCAGAATTCGTTGGAGCAATGGAAGGTAACATCGAGAATGATAAAGTGAACGCTGAGGCAGCTTTAGAAGATATTCGTGACATGTTTGTCGGTATGTTTGAGAGCATGGACAACGAGTACATGCGTGAACGTGCAGCAGACTTGCGTGACGTAAGCCAACGAATTCTAAAGAACTTGCTTGGTATGGAAGACACTTTGGTTGGTGATTCCAAAGAACCAGTGATTCTGGTTGTTCATGACCTGACACCATCCGATACCGCACAACTTGATAAGAGCAAAGTGAAAGCGTTTGTAACCAACATTGGTGGTCGCACGTCTCACTCTGCGATTATGGCACGCACGATGGAAATTCCTGCGATTACCGGTCTTAGCGATATCACAGAGAAAGTTCAAACTGGCGATATGTTGATTGTTGACGGTGAGACAGGTGATGTATACGTAAACCCTGAGCAAGAGCTCATCACTACGTACCAGAAAAAATTAGAAGAGTACGAGGCGCAAAAAGCAGCTTGGGTACAACTAATCAATGAGCCATCCGTATCAAAAGATGGGCATCATGTTGAACTAGTTGCGAACATCGGTACCCCGCATGACGCTGAAGTGGCTGATAAAGCTGGCGCTGAAGGTATCGGTCTGTTCCGTACAGAATTCTTGTACATGGGCCGTGATAACTTCCCGACTGAGGAAGAACAATTTGAATCATATAAAGCCGTAGCACTTACGATGGACAACAATCGTCCTGTAGTTATACGTACATTGGATATCGGTGGAGATAAAGAGCTTCCATACTTGCAATTGCCGCATGAAATGAACCCGTTCCTAGGCTACCGTGCGATCCGCATCTGCCTGGATCAAGTGGACTTGTTCAAAACGCAATTGCGTGCTCTTTTACGAGCAAGCGCATTTGGTAACATTAAAATTATGTACCCGATGATCGCTACCTTGAAAGAGCTGCGTCAAGCAAACGCAATTTTAGAAGAAGTAAAAGTAGAGCTTCGCGATAAAGGAATTGCCTTTAACGAGGAGATTGAAGTAGGAATGATGATTGAAATTCCTGCAGCAGCTGTCATTGCTGATCAGTTGGCAAAAGAGGCTGACTTCTTCAGTATTGGTACAAATGATTTAATTCAATACACCATGGCATGCGACCGCATGAACCAACAAATTTCGTACCTGTACGATCCTTATAACCCAGCAGTATTGCGTTTGATTAAAAACGTGATTGATGCTGCTCACAAAGAAGGAAAATGGGCTGGTATGTGCGGAGAAATGGCAGGCGAAGAATATGCCTTGCCGATCCTACTTGGCTTTGGACTTGATGAATTTAGCATGAGTGCACCATCTGTATTGCGTGCTCGTCATATGCTAAAACAACTAAGCTATGCGGAGCTTAAAGCAATCTCTGAGCATGTACTTAGTTTGGAAAGCGGCGAAGAAATTCGTGATTACATCAAGACTAATGTATTGGACAAGCTATAAATAAAACATAGACAGGCTGTTGAGATAACTCTCAACGGCCTGTTTTTTTATAAAAAATGAAAAATATCCCTTTTTTCTCTTGTATTGATAATGATAATCGTTTACATTTATATTTGAGAACTTTCATTTTTTCTTAAATAACCTAAATATCTACTTTTATGGCAAAAAAAGCGTAGCAAGCAAAAGGAGATGCAATATGAAGCATGTTAAAGATATTGCCGAACACGCAGCTATGCAAAGCTTTCTGAACTGCTATCTCCGGGAAACAGGAAATGGTAGGTGGACGACGACAAATGGAGAAATGCATCTTCATGTGCCGTTGGTGTCTCAGAGAATGGATTTGTACGTCAAGGCCAGCTATCAATCGCCAACAGGAAGGCATCTGTTTGACTACCCTGCCTTTTATCAGAGTGGAGCAGAGGCGCCATTGGTTGTAGCAGACTATGTCACAATGACCGTATTACTGGTTAAGGAACTGTCGTTACAGCATGGTACCAAGGCAGTGCCAGACGAATTGGTGTTGCGAGTCATTCAGAGTTGCCAAAATATGGAGAGGTATTTAGCGGCTCGTTACGACGACGGGGAAGAGCTGTATGGCTTTGAAATGGATTTCATTACTGCTGAGCAAGCGTTGCTCTTTGGACATCTTTTCCATCCTACGCCAAAAAGCCGTCAAGGTATTCCTGATGCCAAGCAGGCTGTCTATTCGCCAGAGCAAAAAGGGGCATTCGCTCTACACTATTTTGCAGCCCATCACTCTTTGGTTTTAGAAGGATCAGGAATGGATCAATCCGCTACTGAGATAATCAAGACAGAGCTGGGGCAGGGAGTGCTAGATCTGGAAGGCGTAAAACAGTTCGTAAGCAATGATAGTTACTCGCTTATCCCCCTTCATCCCTTACAAGCAGAATGGTTGTTAGAACAACAACCTGTTCAGAAGTACATCAAGCGTGGTTTGTTGCACAATGTAGGTCCTCTAGGTGAATCCTATCAAGCTACTTCTTCTTTGCGAACGGTCTACCATCCAGATAAAGGCTTTATGATAAAGCTTTCTATGCCTGTTAAGGTGACCAATTCTTTACGTGTTAACAAACTATCAGAGTTAGAAAGTGGAGTAGAAGCAAAAAAGGTTTTGGATACATTTACAAAAGATATGAGCAAAAAATTTCCGGGGTTTGCTTTTATACACGATCCTGCTTACATCACACTCAAGCTGGACGAGCAGGATGAATCAGGATTTGAGGTTATCTTACGCACGAATCCCTTTCAGGGAAGTGAGGCAGAGAATACCACTGTGCTGGCTGCTCTAATCCAAGACCCATTACCAGGACAACAAAGTAGACTGGCTGTTATTATTCTACAGCTTGCTAGGCAGGAGGGGCGGACGCCTGCGGAGGTAAGTATAGATTGGTTCCGGCGTTATCTAGAAATTTCACTCAAGCCAATGGTATGGCTTTATCTAAAGTGGGGAATTGGCTTAGAGGCTCATCAGCAGAATAGTATCGTCAAGCTTCAAGACGGATATCCAAGCCAATTTTATTACAGGGATAATCAAGGATATTATTATTGCCAATCAATGAAGGAATTGCTGTCGCGGAGTATTCCGAATCTTGGTGAAAAGAGTAGAAACGTAACGGAAGACAGCTTGGTGGACGAGCGGTTACGTTATTATCTGATTTTTAATCATATGTTTGGTCTCATTAACGGCTTTGGTTCAGCAGGATTAATAGATGAACAGCAATTACTAGATGAGATGCGTACCGTTTTACAAGAGTTTTTGCCATTAAACCGAGAGCCATCTCAATTTCTACAAAGCCTGCTGACATCTGAAAAGCTTGCTTGCAAGGCAAATTTACTTACCCGTTTTTATGATGTGGACGAATTGGAAAGTGAGGAGATCACCTCTGCTATTTTTGTTCAGATTGATAATCCGCTAGCAAAAGCAAGCCAGCGTGAGAAAGAACTGGAAACGTTAAATCAACTGGCGCTACGATAACGAAACGGAAATGACCGTTAATAATGGAGGCTTTGGTAATGCAAGTAACTGACTGCGACGTAAACATTGGTGAAGCCATTCGCTCCGAACAATACTTGCAGGTGCGAAGAAGAGTGTTTCGCCAGTGTATTGAATCCATGATCTATGAAGGAATTCTGACCCCTGAAACACAGCTAGAAGAAAAATCCACACGTATCACCATAACGGGGTGGGATGAACACGATCAACCAGTAGCTTATCAATGCTGGGCGCGACGAACTATCACATTCGGAATGATTCGGCTATTGCCATCTAAACCGCTGATGCGTGTCGATAGCAAGAATGAGCGGGAGGCAGAGTCTCTTACGCGCTTTTTAATGGATGTGTTCCGCAAAAGAGACGTGAACGAGCAAATGCTAGCCTCATTTGCTCAGGAGCTGGAACAAACCCTGTTAAAAGATACATTGGCGCAGTATAGTCGGGCAGAACGGAATGTTTGGCTAAAGGAAAAGGCTTACGATGAGCTGGAAGGTGACTTGATGGACGGTCATCCTTATCATCCTAGTTACAAATCTCGTCTAGGCTTTGATTACCTTGATCATTACGCATATGGACCAGAGTTCAAACAGGAAATGCAGCTATTATGGATAGCGATACATAAGCAGTATGCTCATGTAAAAACAGATCAGGATATGGATTCTCAACAATTATTTATGGATGAATTGGGAGTAGAACAGAGAGAAGCTTTTCGTTCGGTGTTAAAACAGCAAGGATGCGACCCAGAGAAGTATGACATGTTACCGGTGCATCCGTGGCAGTGGCGCAAGCATATCATCCCCGCTTTTCAGGCTGATTTACATGCCAAAAGAATTGTGGAACTAGGGCTTTCAGACGATCGTTATCGGCCACAACAATCAATTCGTACGTTTGCCAACCGTACCAATCCTAACAAGCCTTATGTGAAGCTAGCGATAAATGTGGTCAATACTTCTGCGGCTCGTCACTTAACTCCACATTCGCTTGCTAGTGCACCACTTATTTCGCGTTGGCTGAAGGGGATGCGGGATACAGACCCCTATCTCAAAGACGAGATCAAGTTGGTTATGCTTGGTGAATTTGCGACAGTTTGCTATGATCCACCACCTCCAGCAGATTTGGTAGAGATGGTGACTTTTGGTGTGATCGGATGCATGTGGAGAGAAAGCTTACATCAATACTTAGAGCCTGAAGAAGAAGCTGTCCCATTTAATGCTTTATCTGCCAAAGAATTGGATGGAGTTCCGTTTATTGATCCGTGGATTCGCGAGCATGGTATAGAGAATTGGCTAAGACAATTGGTGGAGAAAAGCATCCTACCAGTCGTCCACCTACTGGTTAAGCACGGAATTGCGCTGGAGTCACATGCACAAAATATGGTACTGATTCATCGCAATGGTATTCCTGTCCGGGTCGCATTAAAGGATTTCCATGAAGACCTAATTTACTGCAAACCATATTTGAATGAACCAGAGGCATGCCCTGATTTTGCGAATGTACATGAATTTTATGCAACTGTGGAGCCTAATGTCATGTTTCACATGGATGATCCTTCCCTTGTACGAGATTTGACGTTGGAAACGCTATTTTTAATAAATGTAGGCCAATTGGCGCTTATGATGGCAGAACATTATGATTTTGCTGAAAGTAAGTTTTGGATGATGATTGTTCAAATGATAGAGCAACACCAAAGACGTTTCCCTGAGTTAAAAGAGCGATTTGAGCTGTTTCAATTATTCGTTCCAAGCATCATGGCGGAACAATTGACCAAGCGACGCCTTTATTCGGATACCGTGATGCACTTGCACCAAGTGCCCAATGCCCTATACCAAGCTAGAGAAAGCCTGCGAGCTATGTCTGTCGGAGGGGATAAATAATGTTGATCATCAATGAAAATGAAGTCGGTTCAGATCAATTTGATGCCCGATTGCTAGCATATCTAGGAATGCCTCATTTCCAACAACCAGAGGGAAGGAGGTATGCCTTATGCTTGTCGGATGCTTTAGACATCATAAGTCTCGTGCTCTATTTGCGTGACAATGGTGGTTCTGTTTTGCTCATTCATGGTGAAACGCCAGAAGAGACAGCTTTTCGAATGGCTGTGGATGGTCAATGCTATGGGCTTATCTATCACGTCCCTGAGAACTTTGTACTTGTCCCACATGAGGGTGCGACGGAGGATGAACCTTCTATTTATCAATACAGCTCGGGAACGACTGGCCAGCCAAAGTTGGTAAGGCGTAGTTGGAAGGAAATTAAGATAGAAATGACTGCTTATAACCAGATATTTAGTGCATATGAGGGACTAATTCCGATTGTAATGGCTCCCGTTACCCATTCATACGGTTTGATCTGCGGGGTATTAGCTAGCTTGGAACGGGGTAGCAAACCAATGGTGGTCACTCATAAGAACCCAAAATTTGCTTGGGGAGTCATTAAAAAGACGCCACAACACATTGTTTATGGAGTCCCACTGCTGTTTCATGTTTTATCCAGTTTTACGAGCGAAGCTGTTCGTTTTCATCGAATCATGACTTCAGGTGCGCCCATGCCGGAGCAATTATTTACTAAGCTACAAGGTATGACTGATACGATGATGCAACAGTATGGTTGTTCGGAGACGGGATGTATTAGTATCAGTGAACAGATGACCTCTCATGTAGACTTGGGTAAGCCCTTGTCACATGTGACTCTGACGGCAGGTATGGACACAGAGAGTCCGGCAGAAATTACTGCGACGATTAATAATAAGACAATCTATACGCAGGATTTAGGGTATTGGTCGCAAATAGGTCATATTCAATTTGTTGCACGGATAGATGACGTGATTAATGTATCAGGCCTAAAGGTGTTCCCCATGGAAGTAGAGGAAATGATCCTGAAAATGGATGGAGTCAGAGAGGCTGTTGTCTATCGAGGGCAGCATCCTGTGATGGGTGAGGTCGTTAAAGCGATGGTTGTAGCTGATGCGAGTATTACCTCGACTGTTATTCGGGACTGGTGTTTACCAAGGTTACCAGCCTACAAGGTTCCTTTTGAAATTCAATGTGTAGGGAGTATCCCGAAAACGGCAAACGGTAAAGTAAGTCGTCGCTTGTTAGAAATGGAGGAAGTTGTTCATGAAGCGTGAGGAAAGAATAGAACAGATAAAAGAGATAGTTACGAAAAAGCTAAAATTGACTCACGTTGTCAACTTAGATGAATCCATGCGTTTACAGGAAGATTTATTGATTGATTCGATCATGCTCCTTCAGTTGATTGTTTATATTGAGGAAGATTTGCAATTGATGGTTCCGGCAAAAGAACTGGACCCACGAACTTTTCTTACTGTTGGGTCATTGCTTGACTTTATCGAGCAGTTGCAGCCAGTTAGCTCTAATGCTCTATCGCCTGCTACTAATAAATAGATTCTATCGATTTTGTACCAATACGGACAGCTCAGGGGGATTTCATGATTAAGGTTCATTGCTTAATTAGTTGCTTTTGTGAAGTAATCAAACGATACACTCATGTGGACTACCGGCCCTATTATTTTGGTGTCTGGGATGCTGATTTTGTTAAGAAGGAAGATGGGGTTCTTACCTACTATACGGACAATCATGAACCAATTATAAATGGATTTGAACACCTTTTTAGTGCCAAAGTACAGGAATGGTACGATTCTGATAAAGAAAAAGAAAGTAATTTGCAAACCTTTTTAGAGTTACTTGATTCTCACAATGAGCATCAGTTTGTGCTTGTACAGATTGACATGTCACTTATACCCGAACGTGATAATAAGTTCGCCCTAAAACCGTTTCCTCATTTTTTGATGATTTCTAAAACAGAGAACGAGGACGAGTGGTTTATGTTCGACCCAGATTTTCGTTGGGAGGGAAATGTAAAAAAGTCAACGGTCATAGAAGCTTTTTTGCAAAATCCATTCGGAGGCGGCTATTTGTTTGATGCTAGGGATATCGTAGCACCTTCCTATGAAAAGAGTGAGCAGTACTTCCATGCCACATTTCAGCGGAATCACAATGAATTTACCAGCAGTCTGAAAGCACTAATCACAGATATGGCAGAGGAGAAGAATGGATATTCTCTCGATATGCTACTACCGGCTGTAAAACAGGTGAAAGTGATTGCGATTCGTAAATATAGTTATGAGTATGCGTTTCTATTTTTTAAAGATTATTTACAATATTCCCGTGATGAATTTTTACGGTTGGCCTATCAAATTGAAGATGTTGTACAGGCTTTTACAACGGCACAATATCTGGCAGTTAAAATGTCTATGACTAAAAATCTAGCACTGCTACCGCCTATCATCGAGGCTCTGGATGAAGCAGACGCGATTGAGCTACAAATTAAGGAAGAACTAGAGAGACAGTTCGTACAGTGGACGCTGATAGATAGAGAAGCTGTGACCCTAAATGAAGAGGAATGGAGGTAAGATAGATGAAATTCTCGCTATGCACAATTTCTTTTCGCCATCAGCTAATCTCTTTTGCCGATATGGTTGAATATGCTAGGTATCATGATTTTGACGGTATCGAATTATGGGGTATTCACGCTCAGCACTTGTATGATGGGGATCGAGAAAAAGCAGAAGAACAGCTTCGGACCTTAGCAAAACACGACATGCAGGTATCGATGCTCAGCGACTATTTAGATATATCTTCACACCAACCATTCTCAAAAACATTGGATAAAGGCAAACGGTTGATCTCCTTAGCTAAATGGTTAGGGGTCAATCGAATACGGACGTTTGCTGGGCAGAAGGCAAGTGTTGAGGTATCTGCCAATGAGCGTGCGCTATATGTAAAGCATTTGAGCGAACTATGCGATCTTTGCGGTGATAATGGGATGGAATTGCTTTTAGAGACCCACCCCAACACACTGACTGATGACTTGCCCTCGACGCTGACTTTACTAGAAGAAATTAATCATAAATCAATGGCAATCAATCTCGATTTTCTGCATGTCTGGGAATCTGGCGCTGATCCAATTGAAAGCTTTGAAAAGCTACAACCATGGGTGCGCCACTATCATTTGAAAAATATCGTTTCTTCTGAGCATCTCGGTGTTTTTCAGCCTAATAACGTGTATTCACCAAGTGGAAGTCGAGAAGGAATTGTACCTTTAGCATATGGGGCAGTAGACTATAGTTCTATTCTAGATGTTATTGCCAAGACAGAGCATTTTGCTTCTATTGAATGGTTTGGCCCAAACCCAGCCAAAGTATTGAGCGAAGAGGTGAAGTGGTTACGCCAACAGGTGCCTGTTCAGTCATTAAGTCTTTTATAACACGCTCATGCAAAAATAAAGGTTTAGTATCATGAGTTAAGTGCGATCTAAACTTAAGAAAGTGGTGATGACTCCCAGTGTCTATTATAAAACAAGGAAGCCTATTTGATATACAAGAATTATTCGACTTAAAACCTCCCAAACGAACAGGCGAATTCTTCCGACTTTAGCGAGGAGTAGAAGGATTCAATAACAGCATTATCATGGCAATTTCCCTTACGGGACATGCTTGTGGTAATGCTTTTTTCTTTTGCTTTATTGTGAAAAACGTATAACGTATAAACGGAACTGTTCTGTGAAAATAAAGTCATTACCTTCGGATTGAAGAGGATGCGGTGTCCAGAAAGGATTAATTATGTCCATAAAAAAACTGTCAATTTGTCCTAACGCTCCCAGCTAAACCATTCAACACAGAGGGGGTGCACGGCTGGAAGGAAATTGAAGAGATCATTGGGACAAAATTTCCATCTGATTATAAACAGTTTATAAGTTTGTATGGAACGGGTGGTATAGATGATTTTTTGTGGATTCTAACCCCTTTTGTGAACGATGAAAATGTTAATCTTATTGCTAACCTATGATTCGAGATCCAAAAACTACGAGTATCCGTTATCAATGACGGAGTTTTTATATGAAATTTTGAGTAAAAATCTGATATGTAAAGTATTCCCTGATGATTTTCTGGATGATTTTCCAGAGTTTATTTCTTATAATGTAGAGAATCTACTTTGATGCCAGTTGTTCAGTTCCTGACGCAGAATTTTCTAGAATTTCAGCGATGAGTGATGGTACTGATTTGACGCTTGGTGATGTGGTGCGCCGGATCCGAGAAGAATTAATGCAATTATTTTAACCATAGCTGAAAAATAATACTTTCAACTTTTAGGAGTATGAAAAAATGAAGCGGTTTTCTAATATAAAATTTAATTTAAAGCTGAAGATGATCTTGCTCATCAGTTTTTTGATTATTGGAATATGTATTATTTTTGCTGTATTTCTAGAACGTTTTATATTGAATATGGCTGAAGAGCAAATAGGAAAAAGAGCCTTAAGTCTTGCACATAGTGTAGCGAATATACCGGAAATTAGAGAAGCTTTTAAATTGGAAGAGCCCTCTTTAGTGATTCAAGATATCGTTCAGCCGATACAGCAGGAGTCAGGAGCAGAATTTATTGTTGTTGGGGATACGGAAGAAATTAGATATTCACATCCTAATCCGAGCTATATTGGGGAGAAAATGGTAGGAGGCGATAATGATAGGGCCTTGCTTCATGGCGAGTCCTATGAATCAAAGAAGGAAGGAACGCTAGGGGTATCGATTCGGGGAAAAGTGCCAATTTTCTTTGAAGGGAAGATTGTGGGGGTAGTGTCTGTTGGTTTTCTCAATAATGATATACAAAGAATTGTTGCGGACCAAAGTAAATCATTATGGTTAACATTAAGTATTATAATTCTATTGGGAATTTCTGGAGCTATCTTTATTGCTTATTATATAAAAGGATTATTGCATGATATGGAGCCTGAGGAGATTTCTCATTTGTATCTTCAGAAGGAAACTATTTTACAGTCAACACATGAAGGAATTATTGCAGTGGATAATAATGGGGCAATTACGGCTATTAATAAAGCGGCCAAAGACATTCTGTTCACACAATTGGCGCAGAAACAAATGAATTATGTGGGCTCATTAATTAAAGTGATTGTTCCTTCACTAGATATTGATGCGTATGTGAAACATAGAAGCCGATTTTTTAACCGGGAAATGGTGCTTGGTGAAGATGTCGTTCTTGTCAATCAGACACCCATTTTTAGTGAAGATGCATTCACGGGGATTGTCTATACTTTCCGTAAAAAAACGGAGTTAGAAAAAGTGACAGAGGAACTTTCTAGAATTAAACAATATGCTAATGCGCAGCGGGCACAAACACATGAGTACTCCAATAAACTGCATATCATACTTGGGTTAGTGCAAAACAATCGAAAAAATGAGGTGATAGATTTTATAAAAAAAGAAAGTAATATCCAGCAAGATAGGTTGAAGTTTTTATCGGAAAAAGTAGCTGACCCTCTTATTCAGGCATTATTTCAAGGGAAGTTTAACCAAGCAAATCAGCTTGGCATTTCTATGGTCATTCATCCAGACAGCAGGTTAGATTATCCATTTTCAGAGGTGAAGCAGGATGTGCTTTTAACTGCGTTGGGTAACGTGATTGAAAATGCATTGGAGTCGGTAAAACAAAAGGAAGGCGGTCAGCGTAAGGTTTCAATCTTTTTTACTGATATTGGGGACGATTGTATTTTTGAAATTGAAGATTCGGGTTCGGGGGTGGCTGAAAAGAATATCACTCGCATCTTTGAACAAGGATTTTCAACTAAGAAGGGCAACCATAGAGGAACAGGCCTAGCTCTTACGAAGCTGATGCTAAATAGTGCTCGCGGTGAGATTTTTTTAGAAGAAGGAGAACTCGGAGGAGCTTGTTTTATTATCATCATACCAAAGGATTGAAGGGGATAGCTGTGAAGGAAATATTTTATGTACTTATTATCGAGGATGATTTTAGAGTGGCTGATATTAATCGTCAATATGTTGAAAAAACAGCTGGCTTTGCCGTTCAAAAAATAGTAAAGAGCAGAAAAGAAATGTTAGATTATCTTGAAAGTAGTGAAACTATTCCGGATATCTTTTTATTGGATTTATATATACCCAATGTAGAAGGAATGGAATTATTCTGGCAGATTCGTCATTCTTACCATGAAGCTGATATCATCATCGTCACTGCTGAAAAGGAAGTAAAGTCTATTCAGGAATCTCTTCGCGGCGGCGTGTTTGATTATATCGTAAAGCCTGTAGATGAGGAGCGCTTTAGTCAAACATTATTAAAATATAAAGAATACCGGGGCATCCTGTTATCCAAGAAGGAAATGGAACAAGGTGATATAGATGCTTTATTTGGCTTTCGTCGTATTCCTGATTCTTCCGCAAGGGTTGATGCAGATCTCCCTAAAGGAATTGACTCTCTTACTTTGAATAAGATTCATCGCTTATTCACAAAAACGGAAATTGGTGGAATTACGGCTGTTGAATTAAGTTCCGAGCTAGGCATTAGCCGTTCTACTGCGCGGCGTTATTTAGAATATTTAGTTTCTCTAAAAGTGGTAAAAACGAAGCTCATCTATGGTACTGTAGGAAGGCCGGAACGAAGATATATAATCTGTGAAACTTATGAACAAAATCATTAAAATGAAAAAATATTGTTTTTATGTTCAGAATATTTATACTCCGCTGCATCCGTGATAATTTCATACTAATCTAAAACGATAATTTTTACACTGAATTGTAAACGCATTCATTCTATATGGAATGAGGTTAAGTGTGAAAAGTTGCTATCACGGAAAGGGGATATCATTTTGAGTCTTAGTTTGATTGGTCTTATTACTATTTTAATTATTGTCACATTGCTTATCAGCGGAAAAGTGATTCCGATTGTTGCAATGGTTATACCACCGTTACTAGGCGCATTAATGGCGGGTTATAGTTTCGTAGAAATTGGAAGTTTTTTTGGAAGCGGCGTAAGCTCTGTCATAAATGTTGCGATTATGTTTATTTTTGCTATTATCTTTTTTGGAATTATGCAAGATGTTGGACTCTTTGATCCATTAATTAATAAAATGGTTGTTTTTTCACAGGGAAATGTGATCACAGTTAGTGTCGGAACAGTTTTAGTGGCAGCGATTGCCCATTTAGATGGATCTGGTGCTTCGACATTTTTAATTACCATTCCTGCGCTTTTACCAGTTTATAAGCGTTTAAAAATGAATCCATATTTGTTACTCCTATTAGTAGGGGGAAGTGCAAGTATCATGAATATGATTCCGTGGGCTGGTCCTTTAGGACGAACAGCTTCAGTCTTAGAAATGGATGTCACGGAATTATGGAAACCGCTTATTCCTATCCAAATCATCGGTATGATTCTAATGATTGCTTTAGCAGTTCTTCTAGGCATGAGGGAGAAGAGAAAAATCATCAGGAATTATGGTTCGTTAGAGTCTGCAGCATCTCTTGAAGAAGCAGTAGAAGAACAGGATGCTTCAATCAAGTCTGAGCAGGAAAACGATTTGGCTCGTCCTAAATTACTTTGGATAAATGCTTTTTTAGCATTAACGGTAGTTGGTGTGCTTGTGGCAGGAATCATCCCAGCAGGCTTGGCTTTCATGATAGGGGTAAGTATTGCATTGCCGCTTAACTTCTTAAAGGTAAATGATCAGATGGATAGATTGCGTGCACATGCACCAAATGCTCTTACAATGGCATCTATCATTCTTGCAGCTGGCTTATTCTTAGGAATACTAAATGGGACAGGAATGCTCAATGCAATTGCCAATGACGTCGTTAAGGTACTTCCAGGAACCATTGCTCCTTACCTGCATATTATCGTCGGTTTGTTAGCTGTGCCGTTTGATTTAATATTAAGTACAGATGCGTATTACTTTGCGCTGCTTCCAGTGGTAGATCAAATTGCTGCCAGCTTTGGAGTCGCTTCTTTATCCACTGCGTACGCCATGGTTATCGGAAATATCGTCGGTACGTTTGTGAGCCCGCTTTCACCAGCTCTTTGGCTTGCGTTAGGTTTAGCCGGTCTGGAAATGGGACGTCATATCCGCTACTCTCTTTTCTGGATGTGGGGAATTAGCATGCTCCTCGTAGTACTAGGTATATCAATAGGAATTATTTAACTATTATTAATAGAGCCTTATTTTTCGCAGTTAAAAGGAGATAGGACTAAAACTATTATCATTCCGTATTGACAGATCCAATCATATTATTGTAGCCTTATATTAATAACTGAATATAACCTCACTTTTTCTGGTGAGGTAGAGGCGCGGTATTTAACAGTCTTTAGCGGAGCGTAAGGAGCTTAGATGCTAGAGAGAAGGAAATGTCGCCGAAATATGCAGTATCCTTAAATATTGCATATTGGGTCTGCAGTTAAGAGTTGCAGGACTGTCTCAATAAACGACCCGGTTTATTGAGGTGAACTATCTCAAATGGGAAAGGCAGAGGATTTAGGTTAGCGGTATATGTTAAAGACCTGAGTTCATCTCGGGTCTTTTTTGTATACTTTTTTATATTTTGAATATCTAACTAATATAATAAATAAAGGGGGAAAATAATATGAGAAAAAAGTTATCTTTATTTGCGGCTATCACATTGATAGCTAGTATTTTATTAGCAGCATGCGGGACAAGTGATTCTGGTAGTTCAGGAGACTCTTCAGAGGGCGGCACATTTAAAGTAGGTCTTGAAGCAGGCTATGCACCATTTAATTGGACACAAATGGATGATGCAAACGGCGGTGTAAAAATTGATGGCAATGTAGAATACGCAGGCGGGTATGATGTGGAAATCGCCAAGAAGATTGCTGAAGGATTAGGGAAAGAGCTAGTCATTGTTAAAACTGAATGGGATGGACTTGTTCCTGCCTTAACCTCTGGCAAAATTGATGTAATTTTAGCAGGGATGTCACCAACTGATGAGCGCAAGAAAACGATTGATTTTTCTGATAACTATTACAAATCAGATTTAGTGATGGTCGTTAAAAAAGGCGGAGAATATGAAAATGCTTCTTCTATACAGGATTTCAAAGGGGCAAAGGTTACAGCTCAATTGAACACATTCCACTATTCAGTCATCAACCAGATTGATGGCGTTTCACAGCGACCGGCAATGGATAGCTTCCCGGCGATGCGTGTGGCCTTAGAATCAGGCGTAATTGATGGTTATGTATCTGAACGTCCTGAAGGAGTAAGTGCTTCAGCAGCAAATGATAACTTTGCGATGGTAGAATTTACAGAAGGCTTTAAGACATCAGAAGATGATACAGCCATTGCAGTAGGCTTAGCAAAAAATAGTAAACTTACAGAAAAAATAAATGAAATACTAGCAGGTATCTCAGAGGAAGATCGAATCAATATTATGGATGCTGCCATTAAGAATCAGCCAGCAGCAAAATAATAATGATGAAGCTGGCTGCATGTTGATGTAGTCGGCTTCAGTGTTTAAGGAGGTTACAAGAAGTATGAGCTTAGATTGGATGATAAGAATCGCTGAGCAAAACTGGCCGATGTTTCTGCGCGGTGCAGGAATTACCCTTCTAATTGCTTTAATAGGGACAATCGTTGGTGCGATTATTGGGCTGCTGGCAGGTATCATTCGCACGATACCAATGCCTGGACGGGGAGTAAAACGGTTTTTCCTAAAAACCTTGAACGTAATCTTATCAATGTATATTGAATTTTTCCGAGGAACACCGATGATCGTGCAAGCGATGGCCATATTCTACGGAGCTGCATTAGCATTTGGCTGGCATATAAATCCGATTATCGCAGGTGTAGTCATTGTTTCGATTAATACTGGTGCCTATATGGCTGAAATCGTCCGCGGGGGAATTATATCCGTTGATAAAGGTCAATTTGAAGCGGCGCAGGCTATTGGGATGAACCATATTCAAACGATGATGAATGTCGTCTTGCCTCAGGTGATCCGCAATATACTTCCTGCTACCGGGAATCAATTTATCATAAATATTAAAGATACCGCTGTTCTAAGTGTAATCTCTGTTACAGAGTTATTCTTCCAGACAAAAACGGTATCAGGCAATAACTTTAGATATTTCGAATCGTTCTTTATCGCATGCATTATCTATTTTGTGATGACTTATTCAATTACGCTTATCTTGCGTTATTTTGAAAGAAAATTGGATGGCTCGGATAATTATATGATTACTGCCAGTCAAATTGACACGGCGGAAGATATTAAGCGTAAAGCCAATCATACACCAGGAATGTAGCTGAGAGAGGAGGGTATAAAATGGAGACAGTCATTGATATTCAAGGCTTAAGCAAATCCTTTGGAAGCCATGAAATATTAAAGGATATAAACTTTTCAGTAAACAAGGGAGAAGTCGTTTCAATCATCGGTTCATCAGGGGCGGGCAAGTCCACACTGCTCCGATGTGTGAATCTATTAGAAAAACCGAACGGCGGTAAAATAATCTGTAAAGGTGAGAACATTCTTGATGATAAGCACGATGTTCATCTTTACCGGAGAAGGCTGGGCATGGTATTCCAGCAATTTAATTTATTCAATAATCACAATGTCCTTGGAAATTGTGTAGTAGGACAAGTAAAAGTATTGAAAAGATCAAAAGAAGAGGCGGAAAAAATCGCCCTCAAATATTTGAAAGAGGTAGGCATGGATTCTTATGTAAATGCAAAGCCTAGACAGCTTTCCGGTGGACAAAAACAGCGGGTTGCTATCGCAAGAGCCCTTTCTATGGAGCCTGATGTGATGCTGTTTGACGAGCCAACATCAGCACTTGATCCAGAGATGGTCGGAGAAGTACTTAAGGTAATGAAAGAGCTTGCTGAAACAGGACTCACAATGCTGATTGTCACACACGAAATGGAATTTGCAAAGGAAGTATCCAGTCGTGTCGTATTCATGGATAAAGGCGTCATTGCCGAAGAAGGCACACCACAGCGCATCTTCAATCAGCCGACACAAGAACGGACGAAAGAATTCCTGAAGCGAACTTTGAAACAAGGATAATAGAATAAAGAAGCTAACTTATTTTATAAGTTAGCTTCTTCGAAAACTGAATGTATGGGGTTGCCATAAGGAATGCTTTGTGGCGTAAAACATTCAAGCACCTTCGTCCTCTCTGACCGAAAAGCGAAAACCAAGCAGTAGGTCAGAGAGAAGAGTCCAACGTACACTTTTTTTCAATAACCGTAGGGACTACGGGGATAGCCTGCTAATTCTCACTTCGTTGGATGTGATAGCGCAGGAATCTCGTGGCTTTAGCCATGAGAGGTTCAATTCTTTAGTTCAATAACAATGTCATTCAGGACAAACTCTTCTTTCCCTGTTCCGAGTTTAGTTGGTAATGGAAGTAGCTTTGGTCCATTCCCCATCAGCTCAACGGAAGTATAGTTTTCAGAATTATAACTTCTTAAGGTGACGTGAGGAGTTACAATAAGCTTCGACGCATTCGGATCCAGTTTTCCGAAAGTTTTGCTCCAGCTGATATTATAAGAATCACTGCCTGTTCCACCATTACCTTGGCCTGAGTAGGCATTCCCCAAATCATCCTTGACTTCCAATTCAACATCGACCCCGTGCCATTTGTTTCTTACAATCTCGGATACCTCTTGGTCGTAACAAACGATAAAGGACATTGGGGTGATGGATATTTTGTCTAGGTTCACCTTTACTCTGCTTTGCTCTACGCTTTGGCCGATTAGTTGGGTATCGCTATTCGTAGCGTTTAAAGTAAATTCAAATTTCCAGTCGCCTTTAATTTCTTCCTGTTTGTCTGGGACGATAATACTGTCCAGATCCCACGTTATTCCCAACGTATCGTCTACGCTATTGGTTAGGTCTGTGGCTTGATACAGACCCACATATTGGTTTTCACCGACTTTTGAAATTTTAGAAAGTCCTGCGATCCCTCGGGACCCTTCGAGGTCGGGGTTGCCTCGCGTAGTGGGATTTTCGCCTAAGTCTTGTTCACTTTCTATGGAAAACGTTAACGACACGGTTTCCCCGTCAAAGATCGCATCGTTTATCGTTACTTTGATGCCATTGCTTTCTTTTGCCATGTTCATCTCGGTGGAATATTCCTTGTAATTGTCGTGAAGTCCTGTTATTCCGGTGTCCAAATATCTGAAGATGTCTCCGATGACAGGAATGCCGTTTGCGAAAGCGGGGAAAGCCAATCCCAGTGTTGTAGCCGACAAGGCGACCATTAAGGAAGCCACCGCGACATTGTTTTTCCAACCCATCTTCTTCTTGCTTATCGATTTCTTTAAGGCGCTTTTAACTTTGACCTTTTCGAGCTCAGTAACTTCCATCTCCTCGAATTCGTTTGCGTCAATGCTAGCGTCGTTCAACAATTCGTAGATATCTTTCATATTCCGTTCTCTCCTAACATGAGGTTTCTGGCTCTTTTGCTCAGTTTCTTCTTCCCTCGATAAATTCGATTGTCTACCGAGGCCTTGGTCAAGCCGAGCTTTGTCGAAATGTCCTCGGTCTTGAAACCAAGAAAGAACTTCATGATGAAAATATCCCGCTCAACAGGCTCAAGATGGTTAATTAGGTTAATAAGCTCGGTTCTGTTTTCCAACATGATTAGCTCATCTTCAGCAGAAATCCCTGCATTTAATTCCATGTAATTGGAGGTGGGTTCCATTTTCTTACTGGCCTTTCTGTAATAATCAATAGACTTGAATTTTGCAACGGCGCAAATCCATTTCTTAAAATCGTTCGAATCCCCATTGAACTTGTCCGAATTGTTCCAAATCGAAAGAAAAACAACGTTAATACATTCTTCCATAACACCGGAGCGCTTTTACACCTTATATAACGTATTAGAAAAAATTTTTTCTCACACAAGTATAAAATAATTTTGTTCTTAAAGAACATTGATGGCTACGGGGCATGATTGGTAAATTTAAAGAGAGGGCTGTAAAAACCTGGATCTGGCAATAGATACTTCAAGGTAAAAGAGGAGAATATATAAGAAGGAATAGAAACGTGAATCCCTTCACTAACGGATTAGATAGTTCAAAAAACAGCTGTAGTCTAGGACTTTGTTTTCTCGTCCGAGGCTGTCGCTGTTTTTTTATATAGCATTAATATAAGAAAGGTAGAAGGTTTTTAATTCAGAAGTTTTAAAATTCACTAAAAGTAAGCGTTTCCTAAAAAACGAGCTATAATGAGAGGCGTATTACAATTCATCATAATTTAAAGTGCATTTTAGTCATTTTTCATAACAAAATTGATTAAAAGGAAGATGAAATCATGGAGATTCTTAAGGGAACGATATTACTATTATTTGTACTAAGTCTTTTTTCACTCTTTAGTTTTAAAGCACCAAACGGTATGAAGGCAATGGGAGCTTTAGCAAGTGCAGCAGTTGCTAGTTTCTTAGTTGAAGCTTTTCAGCTATACGTTGGTGGTGATTTAATCGGTATACCATTTTTAAAAGAGGTTGGGGAATCTGCCGGTAGTCTAGGCGGCGTAGCTGGTGCAACTTTAGTTGCATTAGCGATGGGCGTATCACCTGTTTATGCCATGCTTGTAGGGGCTTCTGTGTTAAAATTTGGATTGCTTCCAGGGTTTATTGCTGGTTATCTTATATCATTTTTAGTAAAACAAATTGAAAAACGCATACCAGAAGGATTAGATTTAATTGCTTGTATTGTAATTGCAGCACCATTAACAAGATTAATTGCAAAAGGAATGGATCCGATTGTAACAGCAACATTGCAGCAAATCGGTGGAGTTATTACATCATCAACTGATGCAAATCCAATTATTATGGGAATTATACTAGGTGGTATTATTACAGTCGTTGCAACTGCACCGTTAAGCTCAATGGCATTAACAGCATTGCTTGGATTAACAGGGTTACCGATGGCAATTGGTGCATTAGCGGTAACAAGTTCATCCTTTATGAACTACGTATTCTTTAAACGAATGAAGTTTGGAGATAAGCGTACGACAATTGCAGTTGCGATTGAACCATTAACGCAAGCGGATCTAATTTCAGCAAATCCAATTCCGGTTTATGTAACAAACTTTATTGGTGGAGCAACAGCGGGAGTTATTATTTCAATGTTTGATCTTATTAATAATGCAACAGGAACAGCAACGCCAATTGCAGGACTTATGGTTATGTACGGGTTCAATGATCCAGTGAAAGTAACATTATGTTTCTTATGTATTATGGTATCTGGTATTATTTCAGGATATATTGGCTCACTGTTATTCAAAAACTATCCAATTCGTACAGCGGAGCAAATTCGTGGTACGGCTGGAAAAGCAATAGATCCGGCAGTTTAATAGAATAGTAGTAAGTAATTTTAATCATAAAAGTTTAGGTGGGAATTATGATGAAATATCGCACAGTATTTGATATTATTGGTCCGGTTATGATTGGCCCGTCAAGTTCACATACAGCAGGTGCGGCAAGAATGGGGCAAGTTGCTCGTCAACTGTTTCGTCACGAACCGGAGAGAGTTAAGATTTCGTTATATGGATCGTTTGCAAAAACATATCGTGGTCACGGGACTGATGTAGCGTTAATTGGTGGAATATTAGGATTTGAAACGGATGATACACGAATTCCAAATGCGTTAGAAATTGCAAAAGAGCACGAAATTGAAGTGGAATTTATTGAAGAAGAAGCAAATGCTCCACATCCAAATACAGCGAGAATTCGTCTGTATAAAGGAGAAGAAGAAATCGAAGTCGTTGCTTGTTCAATAGGTGGCGGCAAGATTGAAGTTGTGGAGTTAAATGGATTTGATCTTCAGCTATCAGGAACAAGTCCGGCACTTCTTATTGTAAATAACGATCGCTTTGGAGCAATTGCATCTGTATCTTCTATACTTGCGAAACATGAAGTTAATATCAGTACGATGAGTGTTTCACGTAAGGAAAAAGGAAGAAGAGCGCTTATGGTCATTGAAACAGATGAATTATTAGCAGACGAAATGATTGAGGAAATAAAAGAGCAATCAAATATTTGTCAAGTAACCATTATGGATTAATTACAGGGGGAACACGCATGTTTCGGAACGCAGCGGAACTAGTGGCGCAAGCTAAAGAACAAAATGTAAAAATTGCAGAAATTATGATTAAATGTGAAATAGAGACAAGAAGTATCACGCGTGAAGAAGTGCTTGCCGGAATGGAAAAGAATTTAATCGTGATGGAGCAAGCCGTAGAACGTGGTATTCGAGGAGTGAAGTCACCGACAGGTTTAACAGGCGGTGATGCTGTGAAAGTTAAAGAGTACATGAAGAGCGGAAAAGGCTTATCTGGACATACGATTTTGGATGCGGTGAGTAAAGCAGTTGCAACAAATGAAGTAAATACAGCGATGGGAATCATTTGTGCAACACCAACAGCAGGATCAGCTGGAACAGTACCAGGTGTACTGTTTGCACTGAAAGAAAAATTGCAGCCAACACGTGACGAAATGATTGAATTTTTATTTACAGCAGGAGCTTTTGGTATGGTTGTTGCAAACAATGCTTGTATTTCTGGCGCGGCTGGAGGATGTCAAGCTGAAGTTGGTTCAGCAAGTGGAATGGCAGCTGCTGCTGCTGTTGAAATGGCTGGTGGAACGCCAGATCAAGCAGCTACAGCTATGGCAATTGCCTTAAAGAATATGCTTGGTTTAGTATGTGACCCAGTTGCTGGGCTTGTAGAAGTACCTTGTGTAAAACGTAATGCAGCGGGGGCATCAAATGCTATGATTGCAGCTGATTTATCGCTAGCTGGTGTAACTAGTACAATTCCATGTGATGAAGTTATTGAAGCGATGTTTAGAATCGGACAAACAATGCCAGTAGCACTTCGTGAAACAGCTGAAGGTGGACTTGCAGCAACACCGACAGGTCGTCGTCTGCAAGAAGAGATTTTTGGGAAGAGCAGCAAATAAGAAAATATGATTGTGATAACAAAAAGGAGCTCAAATAAACTTGAGCTCCTCAGACTGTGGAGAAACCCATTTATTTTTTAACCTCAAGCAGTATTTGATTGTTCTCGTTGCACGAAGTGCATTAAAAAAGATCGTTCTCTACCTTAGCTACTCTTAGTGAGGTGAAGAGCGATCTTTTTTATATTCTGTACAGTTGCCGTCAGTAGCGCCTGCTCCTGTACATTTGCTTTTCCCCGTAAGCGGCAGTAGCGAAGTCCATGCAGTTCTTTCGAATCTGCAAAACTTCGCTCTATCGTTTGATATCGCAGTCTATATAGATATCTTCCAGAGTTACTAAGTCGGTTCTGACAAACCCATTCTTTGCTATACAAGAATTATTCGACTTAGAACCTCCCAAACGTTTTGAGGCTATTTTCTCCACTCTTGACGACATTGAACCGCTTCTTTTCTCTATTTCGAAGGGTTCATAGGCGATGAAACTGTCACCGATATTGAAGAAAACAAGTATACGGATCGGGAGCTAAGAAATACCCCGATTCGTATGTTTTTTTCAGTACAGATTGATTTAGACGTCGTCTCTGGATAGCAAGGTGCTGAATAGTTCCATAAGTATTGAAGTAATGAACAAAAAATTCCTCTCTCCCTATAAGGTATCGAGGAATGAAGGTAAATATTGTTCAAAAGTTTCTTGTTTAATACGTAAAAATTTAGACTGACCTTCGCTACGCATATGGATGAGTCCCGCTTCTCGCAAGGTTCGAAAATGATAAGAGGCATTAGATTTAGACATATGACAAAGTTCACCGACCTCTCCACACTTTGCCTCTTGTTCTTTTTGAAAAAGAACCCGAATGATCTGCAGGCGTGTCTCATCTGCCAGCGCTTTTAAAATTTTTATTCGCTGGTTATCATTGATTGATTTAATGGACATGGAAAAATAATACAAAAATTAGGTATTATCTGCAAGTTTTTTATTTATCGAAAAACAGTTATGCGGACCAAGTAACTCCACAAAGTAGTAGGCAAGTCCATCCTGCTAGAAAAGCAAGTCCACCGAGTGGGGTAATGGCACCAAGCTTACGAATACCTGACAAGCTGAGCGCATATAAGCTTCCAGAAAAGAGTACGATGCCCACCACAAACAACCATCCAGCAGCAGTAAGTAGTGTACTTGTCCCAAGAACTTTTACCAATATCGCTATGATCACTAAAGCAAGGGAATGGTACATCTGATATTGTGCACCGGTTTGAAAATTGGCAAGCATGTTATTGCTGAGTTTCCCTTTCAAACCATGAGCTGCGAATGCTCCTAGAGCTACGGATAGAAGACCACCTATGCCGCCTAGTATCATGAAGGTTTGAGCCATATTTCTGTCTTCCTTTCTCTAAACCGTTGATTTACAGATATTGTACCGCAATAGCAAGTAAAACCACAGTAACCCAAGCACATCGCAAGAAGTATCTTATTGGTGAAGATGAATGTTTTGTTAAAAATGAAAGTATTTCTATTCGGCGTGCTTATGGAGTGATACAATAGGGCTTATTATTATGCAAGTCCGATACGAAGGAAGGGAGATAGGAAAGATGAAACGCTTTTGGAAAATGAAAGAACCTGTTAATACATGGACGCATTTTATTACGTTCCTGGCTGGTATTGTTGGTCTCGTATTTTTGATCGTTTTGTCCCGTCACAGCGTTTCCAAGCTGATCACTTTAACAGTCTTTGGGGTTAGTGTCATCTTGTTATTTGGCGCAAGCTCCTTATACCATTGGGTGAAGACAACGCCAGCAAAAGAAATGATGTTAAAAAAAATTGACCACATGGCTATTTATTTCCTCATTGCAGGCTCGTATACGCCAGTTTTTTACTATGGCTTAACGGGTGGCTGGAAATGGAGTATGCTCGGTGCAGTTTGGGCGTTGGCGTTGATTGGAATGTTCCTGAAAATTTTTTATATTAATGCACCGCGCTATGTTTCTACAGCATTTTATGTGACATTGGGCTGGATTGCAGTCGTTCCATTTGTCCAACTAATCAATCACTTACCGGTCGGAGCCATTGCCCTAATTATTATTGGTGGCGTAATGTACACCATAGGTGCCATCATCTATGCGACTAAAATTTTTGATTTTTTCCCCAACCGTTTTGGGTTTCATGAGATATTCCATCTGTTCGTTATGGCAGGAACTACACTTCATTTTATTATGGTGTTAAAGTACATAGTTCCCATTTGATCAAGCAATGTAAAAGGGTTCCTTCGGTTGTAATTAGTTGCTTTTCATCAAAAGACATGATATTGTTAATACGTTGCGATGAAACGCCTATATCCGTGGGAAATTCGCGAGTAACCAATGGCGATGGACTTGTTGTTCCATCTTTTTAATGCCATTTTTTTATAAAACACGAGAATGTGCAGGCATTAAGTGTGAATTCTGCTTAATGCTTTTTTTTGTGAAAAACGAGTGCTTACAGACGATCATTCCACTGATAGGTTTATCAGAAGCAAATAAAATATAAGAGGCTTATATACACAATAAAGTGGCAAACTATAGATGTTACGTCTTCTGGCACTTATTATGTATAAAAGCATTTAGGATTTCATCCGTAAACAAAGGAGATTGAAAAAATTTGGCTACATTTAATGAACTAGGATTGAGTCCATCCGTACTTCGATCCATTAGTAACATGGGTTTTGAGGAAGCGACTCCAATCCAGGCTTTAACCATTCCAGTTGCACTACAAGGAAAAGACTTGATCGGTCAAGCACAAACAGGAACAGGGAAAACCGTAGCATTCGGTATCCCAATGATTGAAAAGATCGATACCGCTTCTAACCACATTCAAGGGATTGTACTTGCTCCAACTCGTGAGTTGGCTGTACAGGTATCTGAGGAATTGATCAAGCTGGGTCAATACACAGGTATTAAAACCTTGCCAATCTATGGTGGACAGGATATCATGCGTCAAATGCGCGCATTGAAAAAGAACCCCCACGTTATCGTTGCAACTCCAGGTCGTCTAATTGACCACATCAACCGTCGCACAATCCGTCTACAAAATATCCAAACCTTGGTATTGGATGAAGCTGATGAAATGCTAAACATGGGTTTCATTGAAGAAATCGAAAGCATTTTAGAGCAAATCCCAGACGAGCGTCAAACTTTGTTGTTCTCAGCAACAATGCCACGCCAGATCGAATCTTTGGCACAACGCTATCTTAAAAACCCAGAAAAAATTACCGTGAAAGCAAAAGAAGTAACGGTTCCAAACATCGAGCAAGTATACATGGAAGTTCAAGAAAAATCGAAGTTTGATGTAATGACTCGCATGTTGGATATTGAATCTCCAGAATTAGCAATTGTGTTTGGTCGTACAAAGCGTCGTGTAGATGAATTGAGCGAAGCATTGAACAAACGCGGTTACTCTGCAGAAGGTATCCATGGTGACTTAACACAAGCGAAACGCGATAGTGTTCTTCGTCAGTTCAAAGAAGGTACCATCGACATTCTAGTTGCAACAGATGTAGCAGCTCGCGGATTGGATATCAGTGGTGTAACGCACGTGTTCAACTTTGATATTCCTCAAGATCCTGAGAGCTATGTTCACCGTATTGGCCGTACAGGTCGTGCAGGTAAAACAGGTGTTGCGACCACTTTTGTAACATCTCGTGAGATCGATCACTTGCGTATGATTGAACAAGTTACAAAGCGCAAAATGAATCGTCGTCCTGTACCAACAATGACGGAAGCAATTGAAGGCGCACAGCGCATTACAGTTGACAAATTGTTGTCTGTAATCGGTGAAGAAAACTACCGTGATTACCATGGTTTGGCTGAATCCTTGCTTCAACAAAATGATTCTGTTACGTTGGTGGCAGCAGCTTTGAAAATGCTGACAAAAGAGCCTGATGTAACTCCAATTCGTTTGACCGAAGAGGCACCTCTTCGCTCTAAAAAACGCCGTCCTTTCGGTGATGATAAGCGCGGTGGTGGTCCACGCCGTGGTAGTGGTGATCGTCGTAGCGGTGGTAGCAACTATCGTGGTGGCGGCCGTTCAGAAGGTGGTCGTCGTAGCAGTGATGACCGTCGTCGTAGTAGCGGTGGTAAAGCACCTAGCAGCAGCAGACCATCATCTGAAAGTAGAAAGCCTCGCGTATAGTAGCTAATTCTACTTTGAACAGGTAAAAATATATGTACAAGACGTGTATGAAAGCCCGACTCCGACAGGAGAAAGGCTATCTACACGTCTTTTTTATATGATCGGAAGTATCAAGTCGCTTCTCTTTCGTTAGATACCAAGTGATGCTTAATAGAAAAATGACTAGACAAGCTCCCCAATAGAGTGGTAAAGGACTCCAAAGCTGAATAACTGACAATCCGATTAGTGGACCGAGTGCAGCTCCTAGATCAACTGCCATCGTGTAGGCAGTCAAAATAGTCCCTTTATGCTGACTGTGGATTGCTGCTATATCCGAAGCATGCGTATCTGACAAGGTAGTGAGAGCGGTAGCTAAAAGCTGAACGAGTAACAGAACCACAATCATCCAACATAAGGATTTTTCAATAGGAATGAAAAATAGACAAATAGCTGTACAGAACAGAGAACTCCACAGTAGTTGTCTTCTTCCCCATTTTCCATCTGAGACCCTACCAATCCAAGGAGCTAGCCAGGGTTCCCATATCCAACGCATGGCTTGCAAAAAACCAGCTAATGTAGCAGCCCCCAGCGTTAAACCGGCAAGTAGTAGCGGTTCGGAGTAGTAATAGGCGAGTAATTGACTCACACCACCTGAAAAAATGCCTTGGAATAGCATGGCGATCAAGGCACCTGTTAGTAGAGAAAACGACATTTGACGATTTTTCCAGATGCTTTTGACGTCAGGCATACCATCCGCTGACTGTTGTGTATAGGTAACAGGAGCTTCAGGGGATTTGGTTGTGTTACTAGATTCGCTGGAAGGTGAAGCGTTAGAAGACCTATCAGAAGCAACCAGCTTCGGTTTTGTGGAAATAACACGCAAGATATAAGGAATACCACATAAGGTTCCCACAGCAAACAAAAGCGCTGTAAATTGCATACCAAATTGATCGGCAAGCCACCCACCAAGCAACATGCCAAACAGACTACCTAAACGATAAAGGCCGTTATATGTACCTGTTAGCTGACCACGATTTTTGTCTGTAGCAATATCCACGATGGTTAAATAAGCCCCTAAACGCAAGATTCCCCAGACTAATCCCCACAAGGAACGAATGATTATCCACATCCAGAACGAATGCAAAAAGCCATAACTAGCGGTGGTGAGAACAGCCAGAGAAACGGCTCCAAGTAAGCAGATTTTACGGTCAACTTTTTGATAGAGCCAATTGATAAAAGGAGAGAGTGGTAATCGTACCAAACGGTTTACGGACAGCAAGAGACCAACCTGAGCAAGCGACGTTAACCCTACTTCAGAAAAATGAACAGGCAATACGATGTATAGCATCGAGTCTCCGAGTAGGCATAGGGCTGTAATAAGCGATAAGATAACGATTGGTTGTTTCCCCTCAGAGGTCACTTACATCCTTCTTTCTATGTTCTTTCTGAAAAGTAGATTTTTCAGAATATGATTTTAACTTATCAGAAGACCAAAGAAAAAGGAAGAAAGGTTAACAAGTAAGCTATTTTTTGATGGGAAATCGCAAGGAAATAAATATTTTGGAGCCTATTCATACTATAAGCTGGGAATGTTGGATTTGTATTGGAAGGAAATGAAACATTTACTGATTGAAAGGTAACATAATACAGGTGGATAATAGGCAAAGAATGTTGGTATGTGCTTACGATTTGTGAGTGAAGTAATTTACTGAATAAAGCATCAAGAGATATAAAAGGAGGAACCAACGAATAATGAATGTTCCCTATTCAAAACAAGCCTGGTTATCAATAGTGGTGATAGCTGCGCTGATGCACTCCAGTTATCCTGCAATGGTCAACGCAACTAATGAGGGGGCTTTGAACTCCCAAACGATTGAAAATAAACGCGAGCTAACTCCAGAAAAAGCAGGTGAGTTGGCTTTAAAACAAAATATTGATCTGAAAAAATACCAACTTGATGTGGATACGGCTGATATTAATGCTAATAGAGCCATATATACTTCGGTAAAGATGAAAGAATCTAATATTTCATCGCTTGGCGAAGCACAGCAGAAATATGTGCAAACAGCCAAAGCAGAAGCGGCACGAAACAGTCACAAATATATGTTACAAGCTATGGAGGATAAGATCAAGCTAGGTGGAGAGAAAGCTTTTTATGATCTGTGGCATGCTAAACAAGAATTACAGTTGAAGGAACAAAGCTTAGCGCGTGCACAAAAGCAGGTAGATATGGCAAATGCCTTTCTAAAAGTGGGAATAAGATCCAAAAATGATGTTATGCAAGCTGAAACGGGATTAGCCCAAGCGCAAGCCAGTTATGAAGAAGCTCGTAATCAGGTCAGCATTTCTACTTTATCACTGAATCAATTTTTGGCAGAGGACTTGGTCAAAGAATGGGACCTTTCTGTACCTAAGGATATGCAGGATGCAGAGATTACACCGTTGGAGGAAGCCAAGCGTTTAGCTGTCGTACAACGAGCTGAAATTCTGAAAAGTGACGAAGAACTAAAAGCGGCGAAAAAGAATGTTGATACGATTGAGAAATATTCGATCTTGTCCTCCTTCCAAGGACAGTTAGCAAAAAATGATTTAGAAACAGCAGAGATGAACAAAGAACAACTCAAAAACGATATTTTGTTAGAAGTTACTCGTAACTATGAACATCTGACCTCGGCTAGGAAAAGTATCGAGGCACTTGATAAAGCCCGAGAAGCTTCCAAAGAGAATTATCGTTTAACACAGTTACGTTATGAAAGTGGTCTTGCTACTACATTGGATACTATGGCGGCCGAAGAAGAGCTAGAGAAGCGAGAAAACGAATATGAATCAGCTATACACAACTATCATTTAGCTTTTCTCAACTACGATAACTCAATTGGACGTCCTCTTTCTTAACAAAAGGACCTTTAAATCTTAAGTTTTTTTTAAGAACTTGTACCCTTTCTTTTTAAGATCCGTCTTATAAAATAAGACAAAGGATCAGACAAGAAAGGAAGAGCATAGATGAAAGTTAATAAAAGTGCTGTAGAAACGACCACTTGTCTAGCTATGCAACGTTATGTTAGAGATAAAGTTCGGTTTTTTACTACATTTGTAAAATCACCTCGTGAGGTAGGAAGTGTGACACCGAGCTCAGCACGTTTATCCAAAAGAATGTTAGAAGGGATTAACTGGTCGGAAGTTACGTCAGTGGCTGAATTAGGAGCAGGTACCGGTGTGTTTACTCAGAAACTGAAACATAAAATCTTACCTGACACAAAAGTGTTTGTGTATGAACAAGATCATAAATTGCGAGCTGATTTACAAAATCGGTTTCCTTCTTTTCATCATCACTCCGATGCTCAATGCTTGTCAGCGGATTTGGAACAAGCAGGTGTTGAACAAGTAGATGTCATTATTAGTGGATTACCGTTTATGAACTTTCCACCGGAGCTTCGGGAACAGATCGTAGCTGAAGTCATCCAATCTTTAAAACCAGGTGGAGCTTTTGTCGCTTTTCAATATTCCTTACAAATGAGAAAACAATTGAAAGAGACCTTTCGCGAGGTAACTATCTCTTTTGAGCCGTTAAACATCCCTCCTGCTTTTGTCTATCGGTGTCGTAAATAACAGACAAATTCGATGAGAAGCAAGTAGAATGAACAAGGATGCTACGTAGTTCACAGGAGGAATTCGATGATGAAGGAAACCATTTTAATCATTGATGATGAAAAAGAAATACGTGATTTGATTGAGATTTATTTAAGTAACGAGGGTTTCCACGTCTTAAAAGCGGTTGATGGACTGGAAGGGTTGAAAATACTGGAACAAAATCAAGTACACGTAATTATTCTCGACATTATGATGCCTAGACTGGATGGATTGGCTGCCTGCATGAGGATCAGGGAAAAACAAAATGTCCCGATCATCATGCTGTCCGCCAAAGCGGAGGATATGGATAAAATTATTGGATTAGCCACCGGGGCCGATGATTATGTAACAAAGCCGTTTAACCCGATGGAACTGTTGGCACGGGTAAAGTCGCAATTAAGACGTTACATGCGGTTAAGCGGTTTTTCAGAAGTGAAGACCGATGAACTGGTAGTAGATGACTTAACGATCAATGTTGCCACACATGAAGTGAAGATAGATGGGCGAGAAGTGAAACTAACTCCTCGAGAATTTGCTATTTTAGAACTATTGACTCGCCATAAAGGGATCGTGTTTAGCGCCGAAAAAATCTACGAACGAGTCTGGAATGAGCCATTTTATCAATCTGATAATACCGTCATGGTACATATACGCAAAATCAGAGAGAAAATTGAGCAGAATCCGCGTAAACCTCGCTACATCAAAACCGTATGGGGAGTAGGTTATAAAGTTGAAATGGAACCCGTTTAGGCTGATACCATATACATTTTATACTTGTTATAAGCTTACTAAAAAAGTCATTGCACAGGGTAAAACAAGTTTACGTATACAATTAATTGCTGGATTTGGGCTATGTGTACTGGCTGGATTTTTTGTAGCGAGTGTCCTTAACCCCTATATGCTAACACAAACAGCGTATATTGATTATACGTCGGGAATGGAGAGTATTGATAATCGAGCGCGTGATTTGATAAGAATTTTCCAGTTAGAAAATGAACAGAGACAACAGGATTCAACTTATCAGTCGGATACTACGCTACAAGAGATGATAGATGACCATTCGAATGGCGGGAAGTACCACATTTTATTGGTAGATGAACAAGGAAAAGTGTTGCATAAGAGTAAACAAGCCTCTGAAGCTATGATTGATATTCATTCTGTTATACAAAATGCCATGGATATGCGTATTTATCAGCAAGGCTATGGGAATGAGGAGAAAGAGTTCGTTTCCTTCTATCCTGTGGATTTAGAAGGAAAAAAATTGTATTTAATTGTCCGAGGTATGCCGGAACCGTCTATTATCTATCGAACAGGCTATAGTCAGTTGCCTGGTCTAATCGGTTTTGGTGTATTTATTTTCGCCTTTTATTACCTAACAAAGCGCAAAATGTACCAAATACAAAGTATTTCACGGGGTATCCAAGAAATGGCATTGGGGAACTTGGACATTCGTGTACCGGTCAACAGTAACGATGAATTAGGACAGTTGGCTAACAATATTAATGTGATGGCGATGCAATTGCATCATACTAGAGAGGAGGAGCGCAAGGCAGAGCAAACGAAGCATGAGCTGATCACGAATGTCTCACATGATCTACGTACTCCACTTACCTCCATTATGGGCTATTTACGACTGATTAAAGATAAGAGCTATCATAGCGATGAGCAATTAGAAGAGTACGCAGGAATCGCTGTTAATAAGTCGGAACAATTAAAACGTTTAATTGAAGACTTGTTTGATTATACCAAGCTGTCCAATAATGGTGTCAGAATGCAAAAACAGCGAGTTGATATGTTAGAAATGCTAGAGCAGTTAATGGAGGAGCTAGTTCCACAAGCGGAGGAAGAGGACTTGTTCTTTCAGAAAAATTTCCCTTTGGAGCACCTATTAGTACATGTAGATGCAGACAAAATGGTGCGTGTGTTTGATAATTTGTTGATTAATGCCATTAAGTATAGCGATAAACCAGGAGAGATTCTAGTAAGTGCAGAACAGTCGGGAGGTTCTATTCGTATCTCGATTGGAAATAAGGGAGCCAATCTGACTTCTTTGGAACTAGATCGTTTGTTTGAGCGTTTTTATAAGGTTGATGAATCTCGTAGCATGGCAAAGGAGGGTTCTGGATTAGGGCTAGCCATTGCTAAAAGCATCGTTGAATTACATGCCGGAAAAATCTGGGCTGAATCTCGTGATAATATGATCTTTTTTTATGTGGAGTTGCCACAGTAAAACAGTCCTAGGAGGAAGATTCTAAAAAAATTACCTTACTATCTTTACCAGGCGTGTTACTGGCGATCATTGGACGTTAGAGCCTGATACAAATAAAAATGTGGATTAACGTTACGTACTATACAAACGCATGTAACTCCTTTTAGGGAGGAAAGCATGCGTTTTTATTTATTTGTACACCTTCCTTTTTCTTATGATAAGTTTTTCTAATGATAAGCATTGTAGATCTGTATTTCACATGTTAATCAAAAGAACTTATAGTGGAAGCATGAACGGCAAGCATGTTTGTTGACAGATAGAATGGAGAGATACAATGGAAGTCAAAACGGAGGCCAAAACGCTCGTCAAACAAGAGAAGCGGACAGTTGGTTTCATCATAGGGTTAGCGATCACCTTGGTCATTGCCTTAGTAGCTAGGTATTTGGCTCAATTTCCCATTTTGAGTATTATGGGACAATTGGTTATTGCTATTTTGATCGGTATTACATGGCGTGCTGTGGCTGGTGTTCCGCAACAAGTGATTGCAGGTACAAATTTTTCAAGCAAAAAGTTGCTTCGATTCGGTATTATTCTACTCGGTATGAGATTAAATCTGATGGATATTTTACATGCAGGTCCAAAAGTATTTGCGATGGCAGTATTAGCTATTATTTTTGGATTGATTGTGGTTTATCTATTTACACGCTGGTTTAAAGTAGAGAAGAAGCTAGGAATTTTAACGGCATGTGGAACAGCTATTTGTGGTGCGGCCGCTGTCGTGGCTATTGCTCCTCAAATCAAGGCTAACGATGAGGAAACAGCGATTGGTGCTGCGACTGTAGCTATTTTAGGCACTATCTTTACGCTTCTGTATACGCTTCTCTATCCTATTCTTGGTTTTACACCCAATGGATATGGAATTTTTTCAGGTGCTACCCTGCATGAGATTGCTCACGTGATTGCAGCAGCAGCACCTGGCGGAAATGGTGCTGTAGATATTGCTGTGATCGTCAAATTGACTCGAGTGGCTCTGCTCGTACCTATCGCGATTGGTATAGGAATCTGGAGCAGTCGTTTGGAACAAAAGATGAATGGGGAACCGAAGAAAAAGTTTTCTTGGAAATCACTTCCGATTCCGTGGTTTATCTTTGGATTTTTAGCAATGAGCGCTGTTAACTCGTTTGGTATTATTCCTCAGGAAATCGCTACTCAAATCGTCAACATTGCCTATTTATTAATTGCGATGGCCATGGCGGGATTAGGGTTAAATGTAGATTTGGTTGCCTTTAAACGTATGGGCTTAAAATCGTTTTCAGCGGGCCTAGTAGGGTCGATTTTACTTTCACTGTTTGGTTTTGTGATGACCTTTGCTTTTCATTTAGCATAATAATGCCTTTAGTATAAAGAGAGTCTAGGTAAAGTAGCAGATATTCCTCTGCTGATTTGTGAAGGTCTCTTAGATAAGTAGTAGTTTACATTGAAGAATGGCTCCATTCCTGTGATATTATCCCCTCCAGGTTAACAGTAACTGTCGTTCTTTTTACTGTCTACTTGACGGGGGCAAGTCCACTTATCGTTTCTAAAACTAAAATTTTATTTCCAAATAGAGGAATAAGACACCTAGTGGTAGAATTATTCTATAAACTTTCAGTCATGTAGGAATGTCAGCCCATTCCTACCCTTTCTTAAACCCCCGCCTTTACCAGCAGGGGCTTTTTCATACCCCTTAAAGGCTAAACTCTATTCCATGCAACACAAAATAGCGATGGTTACTAGGTTTGACCCATAAAAAAGAAAAATCCCTCAAATTAGGGATTCTCCTCCTTAGCTTTTCTACAACTTTTCCTTTAGATGAACATTCATCTGACATTCTACCCTAGTAAATTGGTACTTGTAAGAAGTACTCTTGCAAAACTAACTATGAAGGAGTTTGATTCTAATGAATAAAAAAGTATCAAAATGGATGATTGGGGCGTTAGCACTAGCAGTCTTTGCACCAACTGCGGCTTTTGCGGCAACGAATACAAATGTAGATGAAACAAAAGTAGAGCAAACCTTTCATCAAAAACACGTATACTATTCACTTGAGGATAGACAAGCCAATCAACAGGAATTAATGAAGATTATCAACAAATACAACCCCGATCTAGCTGACGATTTCCAGAAGCTATTTGACCAGCAGGAAAAAGGGAAAGTAGAAATAGATGAAGCAAAGAAGAAAGAGTTAGATGAAATTCGTGAACAAGTGAAGAATGGTACGTTAACTCAAGAACAAGCCGATGAGAAGCTTGGTGTGAAAGGCTTTGACTTTGGTAAGGAAAAAGTGAAAGTAGAATTGGATGAAGCAAAGAAGAAAGAGTTAGATGAAATTCGTGAACAAGTGAAGAATGGTACGTTAACTCAAGAACAAGCCAATGAGAAGCTTGGTGTGAAAGGCTTTTACCTAGGCAATGCGGTAAAAGTGAAAGTAGAAATGGATGAAGCAAAGAAGAAAGAGTTAGATGAAATTCGTGAACAAGTGAAGAATGGTACGTTAACTCAAGAACAAGCTAATGAGAAGCTTGGTGTGAAAGGCTTTTACCTAGGCAAAGAAAATATCATGGAACAGATTAAAGTAGCCGCTGATGCGGATGATGCAGATACAGTGAACAAACTGCTACAAGAGTGGTTAGAGAAAATGCAAAACAAGAAACAACCTGAAGCAAAGGCTGAGTAATTGAAACGTGTAAGTAGTTTTTTAACCCCTGCTGGTGAAGGCGGGGGTTTTTTGTTACTTCCTACACTTTCCAGAATTGATACCATTTTCTTTTTGGCTCCTGCTGGGCAACAGCTATTAGCCTTTTGGTTTCCATTATTTCATTGAGAGACTGCATTAATCGTTCATCACGCAATTTTAATGCTTCTCTATATATTCGTCCCTAATCCTTCATATCTTTATTTCACCAGCGACCTGTCATGACAGGGATTAGTTGGTCATAACAAATTCGCCGGTGAATGCCTGCACATGGGACAGTAAGGAAGAAGAAAAGCTTTATATATCTATATGTCATGGATGTTTTATTCGATTTTTACATTGAAAACATGTTGAGCAGCTCGCGAATACCCATGAAAACATAATTTTATTGGGTTTACTTAGAAACCATTTTCAAGTAAATTCTTATATGTTACAAGCTTGTGAACAAGATTAGTTTGCTGTATGCTTCAAATATCGGAAGCATTAAAGGAGAGTATAAAGTATGCATTACTACGGAAATGAAACGATTATGTCGATAACGCAAGCCATTCATTTAAAACCAAATGAAATTAGGGTTCTTGAATGGGTTCGTACCTATGAATATGTAGAAAATACGTATGGTGCGGACGAAAATGTACCTATCTTTTTGGAGATTCAACTTACACAAGATGGAGTTCGCGTTCAAAAGAATCAAATTACCGATTTCCCGAATTTTATTTGTTTGCAAAAGGAGTTACATGCTGATATTGAATCAGCTCTTCATGTTTTTAAAGAATGGGCAGATGAGATTATTGATCGCTTAAAAGAACAAGGAACAGCCATCGAGTAAGGGGATGATCGTATGCGTGATACATATAGCCGTTACGGAAACTTACCTCCGCGGCCCCCTGCTTTGTTATTTCAGATTGTTCAAAAATTTTATCGTGGGGCTGTTAGTCATTATCCTGTCATTGAGCTAGCAAAAGAGCAAGTACGCCTAGCTGTTTTTGAATGGGAGGCTTGTATAGAGACGAGAAGTAACGACGAACTAGAAGCGGAGGAGTTTGTTCGGAAAGAGCTGACTACCTTGTTACTAGAGTTTCATTTTTATGTGACTTGCTGGTTGCAAATTGATTTGGCACTACATCGTTTGTGTAATCATCAGAATGGTGCTGAATTTTGTCGGATAAAACAACGATTTTCCGATGATCTAGAACGACATCTTGCTGTACGCCATTGTGTAGAAGATACTGAGGCGTGTGTTTTGACCCAAATGGAGTACACTCAGGGTGATTTGAGTCAACTGGCAAGCGACAGCTACTGGTTTGATGGACAACGATTTACTGTTGATGCGACCAGTCTGAATACACTTAATGAACTATATCATGCCATCATGGAGAAAAGAGGAAGCTTATGAAAACGAGTTGGAAAGTGATTTGGGTCTTATTGGGTGTTTTTGTTGTTTATCTATGGATTGATAATTTACCATATCCCCCGTTACCACTTGCATCAATGCCGGTCGAACGAGCGATGGCAATGGTAAAAGAACAGCCTGATCATCTGGTCAACATCGGAAAAGAAGGTGGTTATGAGTATTACATGATGGAAGGCAGTCAAAAAGAGGCGGCGGAACTACTAAAACATAAAATGGATAAAAATGGATATCGATTCGTGGAACAACAAGGTGCAGGATATTTCTTTGATCGTAATGGACAAAAACAGGTGGTTACAAGCAATATGTGGACTGGTAACTATGTTATTTTGAAGACGGCGAACCCTCTCTAAAAGGGAGAGGGAAGCATAGGCGTATCCCTATAATAGCGGAGAAGCCGCAATCGGACAGCTTTGTTCGTCTTCATGACTCGGTTCTTCAGATTTGACTTGCAATAAACTCTCCACAATGTATAAGTGCAGGGCATTGTATGATTTGTTGCGAAAATGACGGAAAATCAAAACGACTATTAACGTAACAAATCCAACAATTAGCAAGGAGAGCAAAGGGATGCTATTGGCGATGTAATGGGTCAGTTTGCTGGAAAAAATGATGAAGACGATGGGGACGGTGGAAAAACAAAACGGTATGTACCCCAGTTGGGCTTCTGTTTTTTTGATAGCAGCACAGAGAATGCGCAGTTCATGAACGGTGAGCGTCTCATAAAAGTGCCAAATTTCTTCGATTTCTAACAGATCCTCACTGCATTGAACAGCAATCTGTTGCGAATCGTATCGCCTAAGAGATTGATACAGTTTACGAAAGTCTCCATACGGCTTCATGCTCATTCTCCTTTCCTAAGTATAAAAAAGACCGCCCGTCGAGAGCGGTCTTTTTGTGTACGACTAGGTAATAGGATAGGGCTTACAAGCCGCTATAAGAGTTTAGTGTACCGTATCCACCAGCATTTTGTGCTTTTACTTCTTGGACATTTGTACCTGCGAATCCATTTTGATAAATGGTTTGAGCAGGAGAGCTATAGTTTTGATAGCTTTGTTGCGATTGCTGAGAAAAAGCTGGGGTCGCATATCCAGAAGCAAATCCGCTGTTAATGCCGCTACCTAATCCTTGAGAAACAGCATGAGCAGGATGACTTGCGTTCAAGTGACGTACTTCTTGGACGTTCGTGCCGGCGAAACCAGGATGGAATACACTGTTCGCTCCACCATAGCTCAATTGATTGCTATAAGAAGGAGTTTGAATTTGATATGATTGTGTTTGTGCTTGTGGTGTGTATGATTGGTGAGCATGGTGAGATACTGCAGGCATGGAATAACCAGAGTTAAGTGCTTGTACCTCATGTACATTTGTACCAGCAAAACCTTGACCAAACACATTGTTACTATTACTGTTCAATCCTTGAGATAAAGTAGTGCCTGCTTGACCTGCGTTTAATTGACGTACTTCTTGAATGTTTGTACCAGCGAATCCAGGGTGGAATACGGTGTTCGCACCAGTATACCCACCTTGTGTGCCATAATTTTGGTTTCCATAAGAAGCATATTGTCCATATGCTTGGTTTGCTACAGCAGGAGCAGATTGACCTGTGTTTAGCGCCTGTACTTCATGAGCATTTGTACCAGCAAAACCTTGTGTGTATACACTATTGATGCCAGCATTAAAACCTTGTGTGGCAGCAGGAGTATAATGAGATGCATTCAGAGCCCTAACCTCTTGTACATCTGTTCCAGCAAAACCGTGTCTGTAAATACCGTTAGCAGATCCGAAACCACCTTGTGTTCCATAGGAGGGATTGGACATTTGGCTGTATGATTGGTTTGTTGGATAATAACCATTGTTTAAAGCTTTCACTTCTTGCACGTTTGTACCAGCGAAATTTGAGTTGAAGATCGAGCTTGCAGGCCCAGAAATTTGGTTGTAAGCAGATGAATTGTAATTTTGATTGTAGGTCATGTTGACCACCTCCTACCTTCAGTTTTTACCAATTAAGGAAACTCAATGCATACAAAGGAAAAAAATTTCGTTTTTCTTCAATGAAAAAACAGGGAACCGGCATCATTACAATGTTTAGCATCCCTGTTAATATGTACAAGTACAAGACATGGTGTTTAGAAAACAATGTTATTTAAAACCAACTTAGCCTTAGTATTAAAAACGAGAAACGTAAGTCATATGTAAAGAAGACTCAGTCATTAGTAAGTCCGTGGAGTAGGCAGTAAAAATAGGAAAATACCCTTCCGAGTTGGAAGGGCTAAATAAACAGAAGGATGTAAGGGGCATCTACTTACATATGTGTTGGGAATAATAAATAATGTTGCGTAGCGAAGCACGGCGAATACCTGGTTCATCGAATTTTTCTGGCTTGGAATTCGCTTCAAAAAACCAGATGTGACCCTCTGCTGTTACTCCTAAATCCATGGACATCTCTGCAAGATCTATCATATTCTGTTGTAAGGCTTTAGCTATAGTGAGTACGATTTTGGAAATGTTTTGTCTAATGAAAAGGGCTTGCTCTTCTCCGAAAATCTCGGGAAAGATTTTAGCTGGAGAAAGAATAGTACCGCCACGTGGGACATGAGTGGTAATACTATGAATCCCTGCTTGTCGAATTCCGACCCCAGTTATATCCCAATGTCCAGTACCGTTTTTTTGTGTTAGGACACGAACATCAAAAGGACGATTATTATAGGTGGCAAGCTTGATGCCTTGCTGAATGATGTAAGGCTTTTGCTGGATAATTGGATTGAGATATGCCCATAGCTGATCGAGATTGGAGAATAATGTGCATAGTGATTTTTGTTGATGAACACGGCGTAAAATCCAGATGCCATCTCGTTTTTCAAGACGCATGATTCCTTGACCAGCTTTTCCACGTACAGGCTTAAGGTAGAGTACATCATGTTTTTCAGCAAAAGCCTTCAATCGCTCACTTTTATCCAATTTGTAAGTATCAGGCAAAAAAGGGGCGGCTTCCTCCATAGCTTTTAGTGTGGTAAACAAGCTCTCCTTATCAAAAAACTGACGGTTGTACAGAGTTACGTTCTTTAGTTGTGAAATGCGTTCGAGAGTTTTCTGCATGTATTCTTTTTGCTCCACTGTTCGTGTTGGAATGCGATTATATATGACATGGGGAAAGGGAGTAGCAAATTCCTGCCAGAATTCTTTGTGTTCATCATATAAATAGCCTCGTATCTTATGAGTATCCCAGTCAATGCCGTCTGGAGTGAATACAAATACGAGTGCCCCCAATTTTTTTCCTGTTTTACTTATCTCTTGAAAGTTCTCCCGATTTCCTTTAAATGACTCCCCTCGACCAGAAGTAAGGATGCCGATAAGAGGAGCGATTTGTAACTTATTGTTATTCATGCTCCATCGGATTCGGGTACGATAGCGACCTGCTAAAGTGGGAGCCAACCCTAGCGTTATTTTTTGCTCAACATGGAGCGGACCCAATGGAACGGTGATATGTCGTTTGGAACCGCGCGGGATGGGAAAGCGGATGCCCTTTACATACCATTTTCCTGAGGGGAGTATGGTCAGCCAACCGGATTTCCAGTGGGACATTAGAAACTCCTCCTTCCTTCAGCCCATGTTAAAAATTCGCTAAATAGCGACTGTAATCAACGAGTAAGCTACGTGACATTTCATCTGCTCGCTTTAGACGTGAATGTTTAAAAATGGAGCGACCTGGCTTAGAATTAGCTTCGAACATCCATACATTTCCCTTTTTATCAATACCTATATCTAAACCGAGTTCACCTAGATTGGTACCATACGCGAACTCGATCGCATTAGCTAAGCGGATAGAGGCATCACTTACGCGTTCTTCTAAAGCATCATGCTGTCCCGGGAAAAGAGTCTCTAGCAATTCGCTACCTGGAATAACCATTCCCCCAGTTCGAACATGGGTAGTGACACTTCCAGAACCTGCTACCTTAGCTGCAATACAGGAAACCACCCAAGAATTTTCGAGATTTTTATGCAAATGAACACGGAAGTCAAGTGGACGATTGGAATAGGTGCATAAATCGATGCCTTGCTGAATTAAGTAGTTACTTGATCGACGTGTTTGAAACACATGCTGATACAGTTTGGATAGTTTTTGAAAGCGTCGGGTGATATTACCTGCACTGCTATGGTAAGAGAGTCGGTACCCCTTTGAAAGCTGTTTTATCTTTAGAATTCCATAACCAAGACTACCGTCTTTTGGTTTTAGATATACCATGGTATGTTTCTCTAGCATGCTTGTTAATAGGGGGAGTGTAGGAGATACGTGAGTTTCTGGAATGAACTCATTTATTTCCGGCATAGGGTACAAGCGTTGATGAACGCCCCATTTATCGAAAAATCCAAGATTAAACATAGGAACGTGTCTCTCATTGGCTACGCGAAATTTAAAGTCTTTGACGGACTCTAGGCGCTCCGCTGCACGAGAGGGAACGCGATCATACAATACATCTGGCATAGCAGTCCAAAATCTTTTCCATACGTACTGCCCCTTGTTAGTAGAGCGAAGGAACCAGCCGTACACCCGATTAGTTGACCAATCTACATCGTTGGGTGAAAAGATAAAATAATAGACCCCTTTACCTTTTTGTGCTTTCAATAATTTTTGAAAAAAGCCCGATCTCGGTCCAATAGGTGCTCTACCTCCATCGCGTATGCCTGTAGTGACGATACCAATGGATGGACCAACGCGAATGGTTCCATCTTCGTTTTTTAAATTAATCGTACCGGTATGAGGGATAGATAGGGCCTCTTTTAGTGGTGATGTTACTTTGACTAGATTACCGGATTTTTGTTTTTTATCTTCAATAATGATTCCATGTACCGTTATTTGCCCGTGTGAGAAAGCAATTCGTTGTTTATTTTTAAATCCCCAGTCCCGGCATAGATGGGAAGGGAGCACGATGCCTTTGATACGGGAGTAGGTAAGAAATCGTAACCGTACTTCGATGGTTTCCATGTACTCCTAACCTCCTATACGCTCTTTCAAGAGATATTCGGCGTATTTTACTGGCAGTGCGACCGAACGTAATCTGGCATTCCCATCTTCAATTTGGCGGAATACCGTGCGGCCTGGTCGTGAATTTACCTCAATAATCCATACATGCCCTTGCGTATCGACCCCTACATCTATTCCTAGCTCTACCAATCGGCCATGATTTTCTTCCAAAAAAGGGGGAAGGAGTTGAGCCAGCAAGTTCACTTCCTTTGCGATTTCTTTACACAAGTTGTGTGGATAATGTTGACTAAGGAAGTCTTCTAATCGTACGGCGATTCCCCCTCCGTGCAGATTGGATGTAATGCTTTCTTTCTTCCCTACTCGTACAGCTTTGCCTGTTGTTGTCCAATTGCCTTGCCCGTTTTTCTGAACTAAAATACGTATGTCAAAGGGTAATCCATCTGTGGTGTGCAAACTCAGATAGGGTTGTAGGATGTACTTGCGTCCTGCTGTTAATTTTTGAATACGGGTGAGTAGGCCTTCTTTGGTAGGTATCATTCGTGTAAAGGGTTTATTATCCTGAGTTCTACCCATCAGTTCATAGCCTTTATTTACAGAAGAGACACGGATTACTCCGCTTCCATGGGTTCCAGCCATAGGCTTTATAATGACAGCTCCTTGTTCAGCTAGATTTTTTTCAAGAAGAGTAGGGCTAAAGAGTTGCGTGTGTGGCAACCATTTTTGTAAAATGTCTGATTTAATAAGGATATTATACACTTGCCATTTTCCCGATAATCCATGACCTAAGAATGTTATCTGTGGATCGTTTTGCAGTCGTTCAATAATCGGTTTATATTTAGCGATATGGGGTCCCATAAAATAACGATCATAGATCAATTGTGGAAAGGGAATTTTTATACGTTTCCAAACACGCTCGATAAGTTCAAAGCCAATTACCATACGCGAGGTGAAATCAACCTGACGAGGAGAAAAGACGACGACGCGTATACCTAGCTTGCTTCCGATACGTGTTAAAGTGGTATAATAAGATTTTTCCCGGAAGGTTGGCTGGTTAGGCGATCCTTTGAAAATGGCCATAATTCCTAATGTTTTTGCTTGATTACGCATAACGATCACCTACGCTGTCTTATCTTTTCTTCTTTTTATGAGAAGTGTCTGTTTGACGGATTGGCTCGTCAAAACCATTTAAAAAAGCGGAGTAGTCTACTAAACGTCGAACGGAAGGTCTTGGTCGTCGAGGAGCAGTTTCGTTTTCTTTTACCTGTAAGCTGGTAATGCCTTTGGATGGTTTGCTGTTTACCTCCAAAAGCCAAATTTGCCCATCTACATCAATGCCTAGATCAATCCCAAACTCTGCGTATTCTCCTTGTAAAGAGTATTCTAAGCGTTTAGCGATGAGCAGAGCCACTTTCCTCAGTGTGCTAATAGTAGGCTTATTATTACTTTTCCATGGGCCGCATGTCTGAAGTGCCTGTTTAGCCGACATCATGCTACCACCGCGTGCGACGTTGGAGACAATAGAATTTTGACCTGTGCGAGCAACGATGGAGGTGGCCGCCCAGATGCCGCGCCTGTTCTTTTGTACCAATACGCGAAAATCGGTTGGATTGGAGCCGATACCAATGAGAGTTAAGCCTTGTTGTAAAACATAAGATTTTCCTTTGCAACGTTTCTTCAAGAACTTTTGCAAAGAGTCTAGATTTTTTTGCTTTAAAGCTGCTACCTTTTGCCTTGATACATATCGAACACCATAATGATTGCTCTCTTTCATCACACGAAAAATACCTTTTCCCATACTGCCATTGGCGGGTTTTGCGTACAGTATACGATGGGTTTCTAGCATGGTTGATAACTCACCGTTTTGGCTAAACAACATGGTTTCCGGTAAATAAGAGGAGACAGTTTCATCATTCCGAAGAGCTTTATGAACGTGCCATTTGTTTAAGAAACGCTCATTAAAAAAAGGGATTTCCAATAATTTGCAGCGCCCCACAAAATCTACTACTTTTTCACTTTGCTCTCGTTGGCGTGAAGATAGTCGATTATAGATTGAATGGGGAAGCGGAAGGGGAGAGTTCTGCCATAGCCCCTTCTGTCTGATCAACGCGCGAACCGTTTTATTCTCCCAATCAACGTCATCTATGGAAAAGACGCAAGCGAAGCCGCCTTTCTGATTGAACGTATCAACCATTTCGTTCAAAAAAGAAGAGAGATGACCAAAAGGCTCTTGCGGATGACCCTGTTGATAACTAGTGAGCAAAATACCCAAAAAGGGGCCGAAATAAAGCGTTTGCTGTTGAGAATCATATCGCATGAGAAATTTGGTACTGATAGGAATATGGAGGGTACGAACAAGAGACGGGCACATAGTGACGCATGAAGCATGATCTACTCCACTAACGCTTGCCTGTGCCTGTGCGGCACCAAAGCAAACGGTGATGGAGACACCTGAGGGAATGGCTAGGCTCTTCATGACACGAAGGGGGATCTGTAGATCAGACCGTTCTTTTATGGTTCTAGATGCTTGAATAGTAGTGTGAACATATGACATGATGATCCCCTTTCCATAGGCGTTAGGTTAGTCTATCTTATGAGTTTCAAAAATAATTGGTTCCAGATAGGAGTGTTAACATGAATGCTTGGATAACATTACTCCTCAATGTGGGGATTGGCTCAGCTATTGGCGGGATTACGAATGATCTGGCTATCCGGATGCTGTTCCGCCCACATCGTGAGATAAAAATAGGCGGATTTCGGGTACCGTTTACTCCAGGGCTTATCCCAAGACGGCATCAGCAAATCTCGATAGAAATGGGGAAATTAGTAGAAAATCACTTGCTGACGAGAGAAGGGGTAAGGCAGGGGCTACGAGCAGCTGGAGTGGAACAAAAGCTTGTTCAGCTAGCTGAGGGTTTCATGCAAAAATGGATAGAAAGTGATGTAACCTTTCGGGAGCTTATCGAAAAAGCGATGCCAAGTACATTTGTGGATGAAGGTAGACTACCTCCTCAACTGAGAGAAACCTTATATTTAGCCTACGATGAGCGAGTAACAAACTGGTTAATGGGCATGGAGGACAAATCCGTACGGTCATTGTTACCGCCAGAAGTCTTGGATAAAGTAGAGGGACTTGTTAATCAATTTGGAGAGATGTTGATTAGTCGATTGAAGGACTATCTACATGCACCAGAAGGCCAGGCTCAGATTCAAGCCATGATCCGCCAATTTATAGGGGGGAGCGGTGGCATGTTTGGTGGCTTAGTCGGGATGTTTTTAGGGGACGAAAAGCTGGTTGCCAAAATTATGCCCCATTTGGAATCCATCCTAAGCAATCCACAGCTTATCAACAAATTAAAAAGTACGCTTTCTATAGAAGCAAATAAGCAATTGGAGCGTCCATTAGGGGATTTCCTTGACATGATGAGCCAAGAAGATTTGGAGATGTGGAAAGCGAAGTTATTTTCTAAAGGTGAAGAACTTGGGCTTGGTTTGTTGGACAAGCGTGTGGGAGTGGTGCTTAGTAGATTTGAGGAGAAGATCTCTACGTTTTGGTTACCTAAAGTAGCCCGTTGGTTTACAATGAAATTAGAGGATAACGTAGATCGACTGTTCGACTCGCTTCATATCAAAGAAATTGTAACGAAACAAGTAGAGGGATTTCCTTTAGAACGTCTAGAGGAAATGATTATCGGTATTTCAGGTAAAGAATTCCGGATGATTACGGTACTTGGTTTTGTACTGGGAGCGATTATCGGACTTGTGCAAGGATTACTTAACTTTTTAACATAGGAACTGAAAAATATGTACGCGGGGGACAAGTGATGAAGAGAGTAACCTTTACCAATGGAAGAAATAAAATTTTGGTGGGGCATCTTCACCTGTCCCTTTCTGCATCTATCATTATCATGTGCCATGGATTTACTTCTGATAAATCATCGAGAGGCAGATTTGATTATTTGGCCCAAAGCTTTCAACAACAGGGATATAACGTGTTAGCTTTTGACTTTAGTGGTTGTGGAGAAAGTGATGATGATAGTCTGACCTTGGCTAAAAAGGTAGACGATCTAAAGGCAGCTATGATGTACGTTACTTCATTAGGCTATAATAAGATCGCTTTGTTTGGACATAGTTTTAACAATCATCTGTCGATTGTTGAAGAGCTAGCAGGGAAGTGGTTACTAAAGCATTTTCCTCTTTCGTCATTGTAAAGATGCTATCTAAACACGTAGAGCATGTGGTATATACTTCTTGGAGACATCAAAGTCAGGGTGAAGAATAGCCCCATGTTGTTCATACCTCCTATCTATACTAATGGCTTATTTTGCAAAAAGAAAACAAACGATCTGCCAAATCAATGACAAATCGTTTGTTTTCTGTTGGTTGTCTTCCATTTAATCAGTTATTGTTTTTAAACTCCTGTTTGTTCTTGTGAAGTGGGTGTTGATATCGCTTTTGGAACACCAATTCCTGTAAAACCTAGAATTACAGTAATAATTGGACACAGAAGACAGAAGAAGGCATATGGCAAATACTCCAAGGTTCCTACTCCAAGCACACCAGTTAAGAAAACTCCACATACGCTCCAAGGCACCAACGGATTAACTACAGTACCGGCATCCTCTAGCACCCGAGACAAATTTTTGCGAGCTAGTCCTAGCTTCTCAAAGCTTGGTAAGAAGGCTCTCCCAGGCAAAATGATGGCAAGATATTGTTCTCCAACCAGCACATTGATACTGAAGCTTGACATGGCGGTAGAAAAAATCAATCGTCCACGTGTTTTCACAAATCGTTGAATGCAGGACACCAAATTAGAAATAACACCGATTTCGTAAAGAATACCACCCAAACCTAGCGCTAATAAAATAAGCGAGACAGAAGAGAGCATGCTTTGAATGCCCCCACGAGAGAGCAGCGAATCTATTTCAACTTGACCTGTTGTTGAGACAAAGCCGTTTTGCATAATCGTTAATAGAGAGACCAACGATTGATTTGGTTGGGTAATCGCAATTAATAGTAAAGAGGATACAATACCCACGAACAGAGCGGGAATAGCTGGAATACGCTTGTAAGCCATGATAAATAGAAGGAATGGTGGCAAGAATGTGCTCCAATGAATGAACGAATTCATTTCCAAACCTTTGCGCATGATTTCAAAATCTAGAGGGGCCTGGCTAGTCCCAACGCTTCCCAAGTAAAAATATAATCCTAAAGAAATAATAAACGCAGGAATGGTTGTCCACATTAAATGGCGAATATGTTCAAATAAATCTACTTTTGCGACCCCAGGAGCAAGATTGGTTGTATCTGACAATGGGGACATTTTATCACCGAAGAATGCTCCAGAAATAATCGCACCCGCAATCAGTGCTAGATCAATTCCTAACATTTTACCCATTCCGAGAAAGGCAACACCTATAGTAGCTACTGTCGTAAAGGCACTCCCAATACTGGTTCCAACAAGTGCGCACATAATAAAGACTGTAACCAAAAAGTAGTCAGCGGAAATAAGAGAAAAGCCGTATAAAATCATGGTTGGAATCGTTCCGCAGGCAATCCAAACCGCAATTAATACCCCGATCAGTAAAAAAATTACTATAGAAGGAATACCGGAACTAATCCCCTCACGAATTCCTTTATCCATCACATTCCATGGTATTTTTCTACAAAAACCAAAAGCGACAGAGATCATGATGCACAATAAAATAGCGATTTGTGGAGGAGCCTGCAGATTGAGCACAAGATAACCAATCACCACCAATAAAATGATAATAAGAGCAAGTGAGTCTGGTATTTTTGTCCAAGTAGATGATGGTTGATGCTGCATCTGAGTGACCTCCTTCTTTTCTTTTATAAATAAACGTTTTTTAGTGTCGCTTTAACGCTTATACGCTTTCAAGCACTAAAGTCACTATATATATTTTTATTTTACCTGAAAATAAAAAAGTTTACAATTAAACTAATAATAGTTTTTATATTCTGACATTAAAAGAGTGTAACCTCTTCTTCATTTTTTACGACTAATGGGGCGAAATCGCTAAAAAATAACTGGAGGTAATGAACAACGAAAAAACGAATTGCTCTTTTAACCACAGCAGGCTTATTGTTAACAACAGGAGCTAAGCCTAGTTTATACGAAGAGTCTTTTTTGATGTGTTATATTGCTTATGATTGGATATAAGGAAGGTAAATCGAGAGTTTGCTAGTTGTTTCATCCTTTGGTTTTGATCATAATACTACAATGAATAAGGCAGAAGAAAGGTGATGAACATGTGGAAAGAATTTCGTGAATTCGCGATGAAAGGAAACGTCGTAGATTTGGCGATCGGGGTTGTGATAGGAGGAGCGTTTGGTAAAATCGTCACATCTCTCGTTAATGATTTAATTATGCCAATGGTAGGTCTACTCTTAGGGCGCATTGATTTTTCTAATCTGTTTATAAATTTGTCAGGAACCCATTACAATACGATAGCCGAGGCAAAAAAGGCAGGTGCAGCAACGCTTAACTACGGTTCCTTCCTGAATTCCGTTTTGGATTTTCTCATTGTAGCTTTTACTATCTTTATAGTGATTCGACAATTAAATAAATTGCGTAAGAGCAAGGAAGAACTACAAAAAGAAGAAGCAGTTACAACCAAAGAGTGCCCATATTGCATCTCTAGCATTCCTTTAGAGGCAAAACGTTGTCCTGCATGCACTTCCCAATTAGTAGAAGTACATCCATCAGCGTAATAGCTAAAAGGCGTTGTGAGTAACCATAGATTGTCAGCATAAAAGCAAATCTGTTACACTATTTACATGACATCCTATTAAAAGTGAGGGGAAAAACGTGAATTACGATAAAGCACATGAATTGGCACGTGCCATTAAAGAAAGCGATGAGTACAAAACATTCTTGACAGCTCAACAAAATGTAAGTGCAGACCCAGAAGCTAGTCGCATGCTAGCTGATTTCCGTCAAAAACAATTTGAATTTCAAATGAAACAAATGAGCGGACAGGAATTGGGACAAGAAGAAATCGAGCAAATCCAAAAATTATATGAAACGATTCAACTTCATCCAGAAATTCGCAAAGTACTGGAAGCAGAGCGTATGCTTGGGCAAATTATGGAAGATGTTAACCGTATCATTGCTGAGCCTTTGCAGATTTTGTACGGTATTCAAGAGTAATCTTGTTTGTAAACAAAGAACTAACTGAAATGAAATGCATTTGTAATTCGTTTGTAACATTCCTGTAATATTAAGGGGATATGATAAAAGCATGATGAAAACCCCCTTAAATTATATACGTGATTTGGTGTAACGGGCGCCGTTACACCCTTTTTTTTTGTCTAGGCATGCGGTAATATGTTGCAAGGAGCCTTTTTAAGTTAATGAAGTACATACACGAATCGTATGATGACCATATATCATGCTTCATTGGTAAAAACGGTAAGAAAAGGGCAGGTGGCAGACTTGGCAACAAAGCATGAACAAATCATACAACATATTAATCGCCTTCCCATCGGAACCAAGATTTCGGTCCGACAGATCGCCAAGGATCTTGAGGTAAGCGAAGGAACGGCGTACCGTGCGATCAAAGAGGCGGAAGTGCAAGGGTATGTTAGTACCATTGGGCGAGTAGGAACCGTCCGGATCGAAAAAAAGCATAAGGAAAACTTTGATCGTTTAACCTTTGCTGAAGTGGTAAATATTGTGGATGGTAGTGTGTTAGGCGGTAAAGAGGGTCTGCATAAGACTTTACATAAATTTTTAATAGGTGCCATGAAATTGGAAAACATGGTGAAATATATTCAACCAGGTAGTTTGTTAATTGTCGGAAACCGAGAGCAGGCCCATCGTCTATCTTTACAAAACGGTGCTGCTGTATTGGTGACAGGTGGTTTTGATACGAGTGAGGAAGTTAAAGCACTAGCAGATGAATTGGAATTGCCTATTATTTCTACTACCTATGACACGTTTAGTGTGGCTTCTTTATTAAATCGTGCTATTTATGACCGTCTCATCAAAAAGGAGATTGTCATGGTAGAAGATATCGTAAAGCCATTAGATGAGGTTCCTATTTTATTACCTACAGATCAGGTGAAAAAGTGGCATCTGTATACAGAAAAATATAAAGAGACACGCTTTGCCGTAGTGGATGAATTTCGTCGGCTGGTTGGCATCCTTACTTCCAAGGACATCATTGGCAATGAAGATGATGTTACCGTGGATAAAGTGATGACACGTAGTCCAATCACAACATCACCGAGAGTTTCTGTTGCTTCCGCTGCCCATCTGATGGCATGGGAAGGAATTGAGTTGTTACCTGTTGTGGATAATTTCAAAAAGCTACTGGGTGTAATTACTCGCCAAGAAGTTTTGAAAGCGTTGCAGTATATGCAGAAGCAGCCGCAATTAAGCGAAACCTTTCCTAACTTAATTATGAGTTCGTTCCGCGAAGAAAAGGATCGAGATGAAGTAACCTATATTGGTGAGGTAACCCCTCAGATGACCAATCATTTGGGAACGATCGCAAGTGGTGTACTGACGACAGTCATGACCGAAGTAGCCTGTAATGAATTGCGCCGTCATCGCCGTGGTGATATGGTGCCTGAGAACATTACTGTCTATTTCTTAAAACCAGCTCAGATTGAAAGTCAATTAAAAATTAAACCGCGCGTGCTAGATGTGAGCCGTCGTTTTGGTAAGGTAGAAGTAGAAGTTTTCCACCGCGACCAAATGGTAGGAAAAGCAATGGTTACAGCGCAGATTTTGGAAAGATAGCTTATATAATAGCAAAACCGGAGCAAGGGATGGATGTCCCTGCTCCGGTTTTTGATACGATCTGCCGAGTTTTCTTTACATACGGAAGCCCATATAAGTCACACCTGCGATGAATAACATAAAGATCACCACCAGAAATTGAGAAAAGCCTGTACCGGACAGGGAAAATCTACCAAATTTCCATTTTCGCGCGTGTGTAACATAGTTAGGCGGAGCAGAGGGCTCCGGCTTGGGTAACTGGTCCATATATGCTGTGACATCCAGTTTTAAAACGCTAGCATAACTTTTAACAAATCCTTGGACATACACCTGATGAGGAATTTTAGAAAATTCCTCTTGTTCGATTGCTTCCAAATAAGACAAAGGGATATTCGTTTTTTGTTGAATATCTGTTAGGGTAATTCCTTTTGAAATCCGTGCTTCTTTCATAACAAATCCAATTCTCTCCATACAATTGCTCCTAAACAAAATTCTAGCGTGTTTTCATACATACTGATGAACAGGCATGAATTTAATACTCTTTATATGACGAATAAATCCATCCTCCTGTTACATATGTCCTAAAAAAAATTCAAACATTATCCATTATATTGTGAAATGAGAGAAAGAGGTAGATGGTTTGTATATTTATTTCAGAAATATTATTTACCAATATTGGTATGCCTTACTACATGGTTTGAGACTCCCACGGCTAAAGCCGCAAGCTGACACCTTCGGTATTATTGGGATTCTTGGGTGGTAGACGGTCGTGCATTTCTGCTAACCGTAGTTCCCCCAAGTTCAGGGCTGTCTCATCAGCCCGTCCTAAGACAGTGCATATAGCATCTTAGGCTGACAGACTGTTACCATCTGCCACAGGTTGATTCATGATATTGATCGCTCCAACCCGATCACGATGAGCGTTGAATCCGCATGAACATTCGTACCTTCTATCTTTCACTTTGTTCTTCTCCGCACAGGCAGGACAAGATTGAGAAGTGTAGGCAGGATTTACCTCCACAACCTTTATGCCGACAAGGTTTGCTTTGTAGGAGATGAATTGTTGAAGCTGATAAAAAGTCCAACTATGCAGATTCTTTGCGTTTTTGCGGCTTGTTCTTGCCGTCTTGCGAATATTCTCTAGTCGTTCAAGCTTGATTATTGACACACCTTCCTGAATGGCTGTATCTACAATTTGCCGACTAATCTTATGGTTTTGATCTTTCATCCAACGTTGCTCTTTATTACCTAGCTTACGAATGGCAGACAATTTTTTGAGTTTACCTAATGTACGTCTACGTTGTTGGTGCTTTCTTCGTATGTACTTGTTTTGTCTGCCGTTTCCAAAGAATCGGGTTCTACCTATAGAAGTTACAGAAACAGCAGGAACTTTCAAACCAAGATCAATACCCATGATGTTTTCGTTGTTTGTTACGCTTGTAGGTACTTCTACCGAAATTTGAGCGTACCATTTCCCTGACTTTTCGACGATGCGCATCAATCCAAGTTTGGCTTTTCTTAACAGTTCCATATCTCTGCTAGTCGCTGTAGCACGAAACGCTGTTTTCTTCGTCTTTTTATCTACAACGATAGGGAAAGCAACTGTATTTTCGGATACCGTGTAGTTTTGATTGTTAACGAAATATACAGATTTTTTAAGAATTGGACGAACACCAAGTTTCTTGATTTTACTGAAAACAATTTTGGCATCACGAATCGCTTGATTACAAACGGCAGACGGAAGAATTGTTTCTACATCTTTTGTAGTCATTTTCGGAAATGCCCCTCGTTGTTCAGCCCGTTTGGTTAGTTGATTGACTACCCGAATGTACTCATTTCCTAATTGACGTAGAATGGCTGGTTGATCAGGAAATATGCGTATCTTAACGGTTAAAGCTTGCATGTGTTCACCCCCTTTTCTTTTGTTCTTCAACATAACGCTTTACTGTTTCGCTTGATACGTTTCCTGCTGTACTAACGAAAAAAGAACGTGTCCACAGACTAGGCAAATGAGCAAGATGCTTAAACTCCTGCCTTACTATTCGAGAGGTCACTCCCTTCACTTTTGCCATTACGTCTGATGGAGAATCGGTGGGAAGACAGTTCAGGAACAGATGGACATGATCGGGCATAACTTCCATTGTCACAATAAGCCAGCTATTCTGATGGCATATTTCAGCCACTAGCTCCTTGAATCGAATTTCCACTTGTTTTACTAACACTTTTCTTCGATAACGAGGGCAGAAAACAAAATGATAGTTAATGAGAGATACTGTTGTAGTTGTACGTCTATATTCTTGTCCCATAAAACAATTGTATCAGTTTAACTATACAACTACAACGATTGAACGAAAAGGAAAGTACACGCACATGTGCTAGGTGTTTGCCCCGCCCATCCCATGAAAGGATGTTCTGGCAAAGCCGTCTTTCATCCCACGATTAAAACCGTGGGCTTTCAGTCGGCAATTACTGTAATAACAATATCAAAAAAACCCGACATCTCTTCTCAACATGAAGGATAGTTGGGTTTTACTATGTAGATCGCTTTATTTTAGTGTCTCTGCTACTCGTAACCATTCTTGTTTATTACGGGTATAATGTTTAATTCCAAGCACTAGATTAATAATACCAACCAACAACATCACAAAAGCTACACCAATTCGAATTGAATCCAAATCTTGGAAGGAAAATTGATTAAGACCAAACAAAATGAGCAAGCAACCTAGAGAGATATTCATTTTTCCGAGTGTCATACGGGATTGCAATGGATGTAGACCACGGCGGCGTGCGTTAATGCTATAGTAGACTCCCATGATGAGGGAGGCAATCATACCAGTAAAATAAATAGCAAACCACATAATTCAACACCTACCCTTACTTATTAAATTTGATAGTAAGACCTCTGTATTATAGCATACTTATTGACGGAAAAATGCGCATGTTCTTGCAAGTTGTATCTTTCTGTTACACGAATAAAGGTTCGCCTCCATAGCTCCTTCGGGTATAATAGGTATATACGAAGATTAGCAGGATAGGAAGGAGCAAGATGATGACAGCATCCTTCGTTCATTTACATGTGCATAGTGAATGTAGTCTATTAGATGGGGCCGCACGGATTGAGCAATTGGTGCAAAAGGCTGCCGAACTTAACATGCCAGCCCTAGCTATTACGGATCATGCCAATCTATACGGAGCCATTCCTTTTTATAAAGCATGTCTTGATAAAGGCATTAAGCCGATTATTGGCATGGAAATCTACTTAATTGACGGAGACTTGCGCGATCGGGTAACGAGGCAAACCAAGGCTCCCTATCATTTGACGCTACTAGCAGAGAACGAGCAAGGCTATAAAAATTTAATCCAGTTGTCTACGATTGCTCATACAGAGGGAGCTCAGGTGCTACCTCGCGTAAATCGTGAAAGGCTGAAACGACATGCAGCTGGGCTGATTGCACTAAGCGGTTGCACAGAAGGCGAGATTGGGCAACTGCTACTAGCGGGTGATTTAGATGCAGCGAAGCAAGCTACAGACTGGTATGTAGATGTTTTTGGTCCACAACATTTCTATTTAGAGCTTCAGGATCATGGTACGGAAAAAGAACGACGTCTGAATCAGCGCTTGTTGCGATTACATGAAGCAACACAAGTTCCTCTAGTAGTCACAAATAATGTTCATTATGTGGAGAAGGAGGAAGCGGAGCTACACGATGTTCTGCTGGCGATTGGTCATGGTGTAACGATTACAGAAGATAACCGATTTCGCTACGAAACGGAAGAATACTACCTCAAATCAGCTGACGAAATGACTAGTTTGTTTGCCTACGCTAAGGAGGGGCTTCAAAACACTCTGCGTATAGCGGACCGCTGTCAGGTGGAGATCAAATTAAATCAGCACATTCTGCCACGTTTTCCGTTGCCAGAAGGGGTAGAGGCGGAGCGGTTTTTACGACAAATATGCGAAGAAGGATGTCTGAAGCGTTTTGGTGCCCTACATGCTGAGGTGCGGGAGCGTTTGGATTATGAACTATCTGTCATTACAGGAACAGACTTTACTGATTACTTCCTGATCGTTTGGGATTTTATGAAATATGCCCATGAACAAGGAATCGCCACCGGTCCAGGGCGTGGATCAGCGGCAGGCAGTCTGGTAGCGTACGCTCTTTCTATTACCAATGTAGATCCGCTTGCTCATGATCTGCTATTTGAGCGTTTTCTCAATCCAGAGCGCATTACTATGCCAGATATTGATATTGACTTTGCAGTGGAGCGACGTGATGAAGTGATTCGTTATGTAGCAGACAGATACGGACATGATCGGGTCGCACAGATTATTACTTTTGGTACACTTGCTGCACGGGCTGCGGTTCGAGATGTTGGTCGGGCATTAGGATTATCCCTTTCTTTAGTAGATCGCGTAGCTAAAATGATACCACAGTCTCCATCTATGACTTTTGATAAAGCGTTCAAGCTTAACCCTGACCTGGAGCGTTTGACAGAGGAGAATCGGGACGTAGCCAAGCTCATTCGTCTAGGGCGTGGGTTGGAAGGATTACCACGTCATGCTTCTACACATGCGGCGGGTGTGGTGATTTCACGTGAACCGTTAACAGAATATGTTCCATTGCAAGAAGGTAGTGAGGGCCTGTTACTTACACAATTTCCGATGGATATTCTGGAGCAGGTCGGTTTGTTAAAAATGGATTTTTTAGGGTTACGCAACCTGACGATCATTCAGGAAACGTTAAAAGAAATCAATCGTCAAGGCGTTCCGTTGTCGTTAGATTCATTACCGGCAGAGGATGCGATGAGCTTTGCGATGTTAACCCGCGGTGAAACAACAGGTGTGTTCCAGTTGGAGTCTTCTGGAATTCGCAATGTTCTTCGAGATTTAAAGCCAACCTGTCTTGGTGATATCATAGCTGTCTTAGCCTTATATCGTCCAGGTCCTATGGAAATTATCCCAGACTATATCAAAGCGAAACATGGCAAAACCCCGGTACATTATGCTCATCCCGATTTAGAGGCGATTTTGCAAGAAACGCATGGCTTTATCATTTATCAGGAGCAAATCATGCAAATCTCTTCTAAAATGGCCGGATTTACCCTGGGTGAGGCTGATATCTTACGGCGAGCCGTAGGGAAAAAGAAACGTGAGCTATTGATGGAACAACGTGAAAAATTTGTAGCAGGAAGCATTGCTCAAGGTTATGATGAACAGCTTGCCCATGAAGTATATGATTTGATTGTTAAATTTGCTGATTACGGTTTTAACAAAGCTCACTCAGTCGCGTATGCAATTATTGCCTACCAAATGGCTTATTTAAAAGCCAATCATTCGCTAGCTTTCATGGCAGCTTTACTATCTATGTCGATTGGTAGCCAGGGGAAGATTGCAGAATATGTAGAAGAGGCCAAGCGCTTACGTCTTGCAGTGCTCCCTCCTTGCGTAAATGCTAGCGAAGCGCTATTTAGTGTAGAGCCAGATAAACAGGCCCTCCGCTTTGGACTGGCTGCTGTCAAGAATGTAGGATATGGCGCTATCGAGTCAATTGTCTCAGAACGGATAAAAGCTCCGTTTTCTGATCTGGTTGATTTTTGTTCCAGAGTAGATAGTCGGTTGGTTAACCGTCGTGTGATTGAATCTCTGATCATTTGTGGTGCGATGGATTCGTTACCAGGTCACAGAGCTCAGCTTTTATTGATGCTAGATGAGGCTATGGAGAAGGGCAGTACACGCCGAAAAGAGACAGAGGCTGCTCAGCTTAATCTGTTTGCATTTACAAACGAAGTGAACCACGATGTTGGAGGCAATCATCAGAGGAATATGCATAATCAATTGACGCCAGACCAGTATCCAGAGGTTCCCCCATTCTCTCATTTGCAAAGCTTAAAAGAGGAAAAAGAATTGTTGGGTGTCTATCTATCTGGTCATCCACTTGATCCCTATTCTTATCTAACACAGCATAAAGAAGTAACTGCAATTCCGATTTTTGATGATTTACCCCATCAGCATGTGGTAAAAATCGTAGGTATGATAACAGAGGCTAAGCGGATTCAAACAAAAAAAGGAGACCCGATGGCATTTTTACAGGTAGAAGATAAAATGGCACAAGTAGAGGTCGTTGTCTTTCCGAAAATATTTCTATCGGCGCAAGCCTTTTTATATAAAGAGTCAATTGTTGTCATTGAAGGACGTGTAGATCGTCAGGGAGATACGCCTAAGTTGATCGCTAACAGAATCTGGGATGGCAAAACCTTACCCAAGCCACAGATGGAAAGCGTGTTGTTCATTAAAATCTCCCCAGAACATGAGAGAGATGATGCCTTGGTTCGTCTGAAAGAATTGTTTACTAACCAAAACGGGTTGACCCCAGTTCTCCTTTATTACGAACAGAAAAAACAAATTTTACGCTTACCAAACGAATATCGAGTTGAGGCGAATATGGAAATACTAGAGAAAATCAAAGAAATTGTGGGAGATAAGTGTGTAATTCAGAAAGAATTGCCGATAAACGGGGGAGGATGAACCAAGTCCTCCCTTTTTTGCGCTTTATAGAAGGTTTACAGTTGAAAATGATTTGATATAATGAACAGTAACGACGTTTGAGTGGTCTGACCACTTCGACATACAACAATATGGGTATTTTACTCGGGCGAGAATGGAGTGATTTAGGTGTCGAATTTAAGAGAAGAAGCTCTTGAACTTCACAGAGTACATCAAGGAAAGCTAGAAGCAGTTACGAAGGTGCCAGTGCGTGATGCACATGATTTAAGCCTAGCATACTCGCCTGGTGTAGCCGAACCTTGCAAAGAGATTTTTAACGACCCAAGCAAAGTTTATGAATATACCATGAAAGGCAATTTGGTTGCCGTAGTCAGTGATGGAACGGCAGTGCTAGGACTTGGCAATATTGGTCCAGAAGCAGCTATGCCTGTTATGGAAGGGAAAGCTGTTTTATTTAAAACGTTTGCTGGGGTAGACGCGTTTCCGATTTGCTTGAATACAACGGACAAAGAGAAGATTATTGAAACGGTAAAACTTCTAGAGCCGACTTTTGGAGGCGTTAATTTAGAAGATATCGCAGCACCTGCATGCTTTGAAATCGAGGAACGTCTGAAAAAAGAAACCAATATTCCAATTTTCCACGATGACCAGCATGGAACTGCAATCGTAACAGCAGCGGGCCTCATTAATGCTCTAAAATTAGTAAATAAAAAAATTGAAGATATCCGCGTAGTTGCCAATGGGGTAGGTGCCGCTGGTATCGCTATTATTAAGCTCTTAATTAGCATGGGTGTAAAAGAAGTAATTATGTGCGATACCAAAGGAATTGTGTATGAAGGTCGCGAATTTGGTATGAATTCAGTAAAAGAAAAAATTGCTTTGTTAACCAATCGTGAAAAAATACAGGGCGAATTAGCAGATGCTATGGTTGGTGCTGATGTATTTATTGGTGTTTCTGCGGCAGGAGCTGTTACACCTGAGATGGTTCAATCTATGAACCGTGATGCTATTATTTTTGCAATGGCCAACCCAACACCTGAGATCATGCCGGAAGAGGCTAAAAAAGCAGGAGCTGCTGTTGTAGGGACAGGCCGTTCGGACTTCCCAAATCAGGTTAACAACGTATTGGCGTTCCCAGGTATTTTCCGCGGTGCGTTAGATACACGTTCAACTAGTATCAATGAGGAAATGAAATTAGCCGCTGTCTATGCTATCGCTGATCTAATAGAAGATGGTCAGTTGAATGCTGATTTTGTTATCCCAGCTCCATTTGATCCACGTGTTGCTCCGAATGTAGCCGCTGCGGTTGCTAAAGCAGCGATGGATAGCGGTGTAGCCCGTCTTATCGTTGATCTTGAAGAAATAAAAACAAAAACAGAAAAACTTTCTGCTTTATCATATCAAGAATAGCAAATAGCCGTATAAGAGAAGGCGATATCAATCGCCTTTTCATGATTTCTAGCCGAAGGAGTGGAGTATATGACAGACTCCTCCACTAATCGAAAAGTGTATGAAGGAATTCTCATGCAACTGAACGAAATCATTGCAGAAGAGAATTTGCGTCCAGGGGATAAGCTCCCCTCAGAGCGAGAGCTTTCCGATCGATTAAGTGTTGGACGTTCCTCTGTACGTGAGGCGCTCCGAGCTTTAGAGCTGTTGGGTCTAATTGAGACGAGACGTGGTGAAGGCACTTTTTTGAAGAATTATCGGCATAACCGGTTGATCGATTTATTAGGGTCTTACATTCTACGGGATGCCAAAACAAAAAAAGATCTCGTTGAAATGCGCAAAATCCTAGAATTGGATGCTGTACGTCTCGCGTGCACCCGAGCAGGCAGTAAGCACTTTGAAGAAATGGAGCGCATTCTAGATTCTGCTTGGGAAAAGTTGGAGCGAGGAGACATTCCGTGGGAGGAAGATTACTTATTTCATCGGGTAATATGTAGGTCTAGTCGTAATTCCGTCTTACATCGGATATGGACTCCTCTCGTGGAATATAGTGGCGGAATTCGCAAAGACTCCTTGGCGCGTGAAGGAAGATCGCATATTGCCCATCAGGAACACGTACAAGTGATGGAAGCGATTCGCGAAGGTAACGAATTAAAGGCAATGGAATATATGAAGGTACATCTTGACAACAGCATGCTATAAATTGCAGGTGCTGTAGGGGCTGTGATATGATGAGGCACAGATTGTCAGATTTGCAGCAGTAAGGAGGATTATCATGTGGACTGTCATCTACATCGCTCCTAGCGCCAAGATTGCCGAACGTATTCAACACCGTTTAACAAGTGAAGGATTTCTGGTGAAGGTTCGTGAGGCAAAGGTATCTAAACAATATGAGATACTGGTGCCAGAAGGCGAACTGTCCGAAGTGCAAGAGGTTCTCGGCACGGTTCTTCACTGAAACAAATGTGAGGTGATAGTGTGCTCAAAGATCTTTTTGGGAAAAAGCGCAAGTTTGCGACTGTACCGAACGTGTCAATAACGCAACAAGTCCCGACTGCTGAACCTAAAGAGGTTCCAGAAGGCCTTATGCATAAATGCTCCCATTGTGGATCTATTCATTATTCCAAGGATTTGGAGAAGAATCTAAAGGTCTGTAAGGGGTGTCAACATCATTTTCCCCTGTCCTCTCCAGAGCGTGTTCAATCGTTATTGGATAATGGATGCTTTACAGAGGAATTTGATGCTGAGTTCATTTCTGATAACCCTCTCAATTTTCCAGGCTACGAAGATAAATTGGAACAAGATCGTACCAAAACAAACTTGAATGAAGCTATTATTACTGGAGAAGGCTTGCTTCAGGGTATGCCTGTTGTATTGGGCGTCATGGATTCCCGTTTTCGTATGGGAAGTATGGGTGCGGTTGTTGGTGAAAAGATTACCCGTGCGATCGAACGCGCTATTGAGCGCAAGCTCCCGTTTATCCTGTTCTCTGCTTCAGGTGGAGCACGTATGCAGGAAGGAATGATCAGTTTAATGCAGATGGCTAAAACAAGCGCTGCATTAGCTCAATTGGCAAATGAACGATTGTTATTCATCTCCGTGTTAACTCATCCGACTACCGGTGGTGTATCTGCTAGTTTTGCATCTCTTGGTGATCTTAATATTGCCGAGCCGGGTGCACAGATTGGTTTTGCTGGTCGCCGAATCATTGAACAAACGATTCGTCAGGAGCTTCCGAAGGATTTTCAGACTGCGGAGTTTCTATTAAAGCATGGGCAGCTTGATATGGTGGTGCATCGCAAAGATATGCGTGAGACCTTAGGTACGTTGGTCGCTATGCACACAAGTAGGGAGGGAGAATAAATGGCGACAGATCTCTCATTTGAAAAACCATTAGTAGAGCTGCACGATAAAATTAAAGAACTACGTAAGTTTACGGAAGAAAAAGGGATTGATTTTACGGATGAGGTAAAACGTCTGGAATCAAAAGCGAAAGATCTGGCTGAGCAAATCTACGGTAACTTGACCCCGTGGCAACGCGTACAGATTTCTCGTCATCCAGAGCGTCCCACTACGTTTGATTATATCAAGCATATTTTTACTGATTTTATGGAGTTACATGGGGATCGTTCCTATGGAGATGATATGGCGATTGTTGGTGGTATTGCACGCCTAGAAGGCCGAGCTGTCACTGTTATCGGGCATCAAAAAGGAAAAGATACCAAAGAAAATATTAGTCGTAATTTTGGTATGGCTCATCCAGAGGGCTATCGTAAAGCGTTGCGATTGATGAAGCAGGCTGAGAAATTTGGTCGTCCGATCATTACGTTTATTAATACGCAAGGGGCTTATCCAGGTAAAGCAGCAGAGGAGCGCGGACAGAGTGAAGCGATTGCTCGAAATCTGCTTGAAATGGCTAACTTTACGGTACCTATTATTTGTGTGGTAATCGGAGAAGGCGGTAGTGGGGGTGCCTTGGGCATTAGTGTCGGGAACCATATCTATATGCTAGAGAACTCCATTTATTCGGTTATCTCTCCAGAGGGAGCGGCAGCGCTTTTGTGGAAAGACTCTAGTCTTGCTATGCGAGCAGCCGAAACCATGAAAATTTCTGCTCCAGATTTATTAGAATTAGGTATTATTGATCAAATTATTCCAGAACCATTTGGTGGGGCACATCGCGATTTAATCCAACAGGCAGGCTTTGTTAAACAGTCATTGCTTAACGGTTTGACTGAACTAGAGAAACTGTCCCCTAAGGAATTAGTACAGCATCGTTATAACAAATTTAAACAAATTGGCACATTTACTTCCCTTTCGTAAAAAAGGGGAGTTTTTTGCTTTTTTAGAGGCTGAAAATCTGATAGAATCAGTATTCGGAAGATGAACTTGGCAAAAAAAGAAAAACTAACAAAAAGTATGTCACAATTTCCAATGTGGAATGGCTAAAACCGGAAGTTTGTTGTATAACAGCCTAACAATATACGTCATTTATTCATACTGCATGACCAATTACCTGAATTGGTATAACACCATAGTGTTTTCCAAATTATTGGATAAATAATTGTTGTGTCGATTGTATGAATGTGGCGTTTTGTAACCTGTAGCAGGTTCTGTTTACAAAACTTTCCCCGCGGTTCTCATTTTGTTACCAATAGAAAATGAAACAGAGAGCCATTCTAAGGAAAGGAGAAAATGAAGAGGTGAGTGCTATGAAAAAAATTGCTGTTTTAACTAGTGGTGGCGATGCTCCAGGTATGAATGCGGCTGTCCGTGCTGCGGTACGTCGAGCAATTTACAAAGGCGTTCAGATTTTTGGAGTTTACAATGGATATAATGGTCTTATTAGCGGTAACATCCAAGAATTAACGCTTGGTTCTGTAGGTGATATTATTCATCGTGGTGGTACGATGCTCTTCACAGCTCGTAGTGACGAGTTCAGAACAGAAGAAGGACGCGCGAAAGCCGTTGAGCAATTAAAGAAACATGGAATCGAAGGACTAATTGTTGTGGGGGGAGACGGTTCTTTCCGTGGTGCACAAAAACTAACACAACTTGGATTTCCAACAATTGGGGTTCCAGGTACCATTGATAACGATATTCCGTGCACAGACTTTACAATTGGCTTTGACACAGCATTAAACACTGTAGTAGAATGCATTGACAAAATCCGTGATACGGCTACTTCTCATGAGCGTACCTACATTGTTGAGGTAATGGGACGTGATGCAGGTGACTTAGCTTTGTGGGCTGGTCTGGCTGCTGGAGCAGAATCCATCATCATCCCAGAGGCAAATACTGATATGAAAGATATTCTGGAGCGTTTACGTTCTGGTCATCGCCGTGGGAAAAAGCATTCCATCATCATTGTTGCAGAAGGAGTAGGTCAAGCTTCTCAATTCGCCGATGTCATTACGACAGAAACAGGTTGGGAAACTCGTGTAACTGTATTGGGACACATTCAACGTGGTGGCTCTCCGACTGCTTTCGACCGTATGCTAGCAAGCCGTTTAGGCGCAGCTGCTGTAGATTTGCTGCTTGAGGGTAAAGCAGATCGTATGGTTGGAATTAAGAACAATAATATTGTTGACGTTGACATTGATGAAGCGCTTGATCAAAAACATCAACTAGACTTGTCAATTTACCAGTTAGCTCGCTCTTTATCCATTTAATTGGTAATTTTTCAAGGGACATAAAAACTCCAGTGGCGTTCTGATGGCTTAAAACAGGTTAATGAACGCCCTGTTCTTTTGTATAAATACAAGACTTACTACGCAATTTTTGGAGGGATTATTTTGTTACGCAAGGCTAAAATCGTATGTACTATTGGACCAGCATCTGAATCGGTGGAAACACTAAAGAAATTAATCAACGCGGGTATGAACGTAGCCCGTTTAAACTTTTCTCACGGTGATTTTGAAGAGCATGGCGCTCGTATCAAAAATATTCGTCAAGCAGTAAAAGAAACAGGAAAATTGGTAGCTATCCTTTTGGATACCAAAGGACCTGAAATTCGTACAGGTAGCATGTCCGTAGACTCTGTTGAGCTAGTGGAAGGCAATACTTTCACCCTAACAACAACAGAGATGGCTGGTACAGCAGAGCGTGTATCTATCACATATCCCGAGCTTGCAAATGATGTAAAAATAGGCAGCCAAATCCTAATCGATGATGGCTTGATCGGTTTGGAAGTTACAAAAATTGAAGGTACTGAAATCATTTGTGAAATCAAAAACGGTGGTACGCTAAAAAGTAAAAAAGGTGTTAACGTTCCTGGCGTTTCCATCAACCTGCCGGGTATCACAGAGAAAGACGCAGCGGATATCAAATTTGGTATCGAGCAAGGCGTTGACTTTATCGCAGCTTCCTTTGTACGTAAGGGTTCTGACGTATTGGAAATCCGTGAAATCCTAGAAAAACATGGAGCAAAAATCGACATCATCTCCAAGATTGAAAACCAAGAAGGCGTTGACAACATCGATGAAATTTTGGCAGTATCTGATGGTTTAATGGTAGCTCGTGGAGACCTTGGTGTTGAAATTCCAGTTGAAGAAGTACCAGTTTGCCAAAAAATGATGATCCAAAAATGTAACTTGCTTGGTAAACCAGTTATCACAGCAACACAAATGTTGGATTCTATGCAACGTAACCCTCGTCCAACACGTGCAGAAGCAAGTGACGTGGCGAATGCAATTTATGATGGCACGGATGCTATTATGTTGTCTGGTGAAACAGCAGCAGGTAAATATCCAGTAGAATCTGTTCAAACAATGAACAGCATCGCTCTACGTGCAGAACAAAGCTTGAACTATCGTGAAGTAATGAAGGCTCACGCATCTTGCAACCGGGTTACTGTAACAGACGCGATCTCTCAAGCGGTAGTAAAATCTGCACTTGATCTAAATGCAGCAGCTGTTATCTCTTCTACAGAAAGCGGACACACAGCACGTCTAGTTTCTAAATACCGTCCAAAAGCGCCAATTATCGCAGTAACTCCACATCAAGGTGTTGCTCGTCGTCTCTCCTTAATGTACGGTGTGTATCCAGTTGTAACAAAACAAGCGGAAACAACAGATGAAATGTTCGATATCGCTGTACGTGAAGCTTTGACAACAGGTATGGTAAAACATGGTGATCTAGTTGTAATCACAGCAGGTGTTCCTGTTCGCGAAACAGGTACAACGAACCTAATGAAAATCCATGTGATCGGCGACGTACTTGCAAAAGGCCAAGGCATTGGACAAAAAGTAGTAACAGGTAATGTTGTAGTTGCCCGTACAGCAAAAGAAGCAATGGATAAAGTACAAGAAGGCTCCATCTTGGTTTGCCTAGGTACAGATTCTGATATGATTCCTGCGTTTGAACGCGCAGCAGCGGTTATCACAGAAGAAGGCGGACTTACTTCTCATGCAGCTATTGTGGGTTTGAACTTAAATACACCAGTTATTATCGGTGTAAACAATGCTACTGCTATCTTAAAAGATGGTATGGAAGTAACTGTTGATTCAGAGCGTGGAAAAATCTTCACAGGTATGGCTTCTGTTCTGTAACAAACGTATAGATTTTCTCCTAAGAAAAGGGCTATCGAGATTATTCGATAGTCCTTTTTGTGCTACTATTATGAGGGAAGGATTTACAAAGATAGGAGGCTATTATAGATGAATCCAGCTTTTTATCATACCTATCATCTTCGGGTTCGCTACAGCGAGACAGATCAAATGCAAATTGTGTATCATACAAACTATTTGACGTGGTTTGAACTTGGACGAACTGAATATATTAGAGAAATAGCAGGAATGTCATACAAAGGGGTAGAGGAAAGAGGAGTCCTGCTACCTGTGACAGGTGCTACGCTTTCGTTTCATTCACCAGCACGATATGACGACGAAATTGAGGTTCGTACGTTTATTGAGCATCTTACCCCTATCCGTATGAATTTTGGTTATGAGATTTATCGGATAAGCGACTGTAAATTATTGGTGTCGGGAAAAACGGAGCATGTTTTTACTACCCCACAAATAAAACCAGTTCGTCTTTCAAAAGTGATTCCAGAACTGTATGCTTGTTTACAAATAGAGTATGAAAAATGTCTCAAGTAATAGTTGGTTTGATTATTAGGCAGAGGAAGTGATATGCCCATGTGGTTACGTATTTTGTTTGTGTTTTTTTTAATCATACCGATTTTGGAAATTTGGGGAGTTATTGTGGTAGGGAAAATGATTGGAGGACTTTGGACGATCCTTTTGGTTATTTTAACATCAGTGGTAGGGGCATATCTTGCTAAGAAGCAAGGAACTCAGACATTAAAATTATTACAGCTACAGCTATCTCGTGGACAAATGCCAACGGACGCGCTGCTGGACGGTTTGTTTATCTTATTTGGGGGTTTTTTGCTTGTGTTCCCTGGTTTTTTCACAGATGTAATTGGGATTATCTTTTTGATTCCATATACGAGAATGGTGTTACGCTATTTCTTAAAAGCATGGATTATGTCGATGATTGCTTCAGGGAAAATGATAAGGTTTATTCATTTTAGAAGATAGTGGGAGAGGGGCCAACATCCTTTTGGGAGACAGGCCTCTTTTTTTAGAAAGAAGGCGGGGATGGTTGGGTGGATAGCCGAGGATGATAGAGAGAAAAAAGAGTTGTAACTATAATATCCGAAAATAAGAAAAAGGTGCCAAGCCCATATTTCAGAAGGCACCTTTCGATATATTACAACCCTAAACGTTTTAAGCAATCACTATTTACCTTTTACCACATATATCCATAAATCCTCGAAGATTTTAGCTTTAATTAAAGCATTGATGATCACTAGACTGACTGGTCCAATAATTAAACCTAGCACGCCGAACAGTTCTAACCCTGCAAACAAGGCTACCAAGGTAAGCAAGGGGTCTAGTCCTACATTTTCAGCCACAATCTTTGGTTCGATAATTTGACGGAAGATCACAACAATGCCATACAAAATGGAAAGACCTACTACAAGCCCATATTGCCCCTTAAAGAACAGGAAGATGATCCATGGGACAAATACAGTACCTGTGCCCAAATAAGGCAGTAGATCAACTAAACCGGTTAATAAACCTATGGTGATAGCATACTCCACTCGTAAGACTAAAAGGCCAACAATAACAATGGCTGCCGTAATCGAGATGAGGGTGATCTGTGCTTTTAAAAAACCAACCAATGCAGTACGTAAATCAAGTATGATTTGATCCATTCGATGGTTAACACCTGTTGGTAAAATCCGGAGCATCCGTGATTTCCACAAATAAAAATCCTTACTCAAGAAAAATGCACCTAACAAAGAGATGACAAAAACTGTACCCAAGCTTGGCAGTGACAACAGGAAGGCATTAATGCCAGATAAAGCACCAACAATAATAGTTTGGAAACTATTACTAATCGTATGTAGTGCTTCTTTCAAGTTGGAATCAATGGTGGTCTGGGAGTTTAAATCCAATTGTGTATAGAAAAACTGGAAACGTTGATATAAGCCGGATATAAAATCATGAGCTAAAAAATTTTGGATATATCCAGTGAATTCCCTAGAAAGATGTGGTAATAACTTGACCAAATTTCCGATTTCGTTTACGGTCGTATTAATCACCAATGTAATGACCCCAGTGACAATAAGTAGCAGTAGTAACAACACTACGGTTACGGAGAGCCAGCGGGGAAACCGAAGCCGTTCAGTTAAATTATTGACGGGACGGTTTACCATGAGTGCAATGATTAAAGAGATTAGAAATGGGTAAATAAGAGGAGTGATCTTTATGACTGCAAAATACAAGGCAACGATGCAAAGAATCACCCATAAAAAACGAATGCCTTGAAAAAGGCGCGTTAGCCAAGTGTCTGGGGTCAGTGTAGTTCCCTCCTGATCTATCAATTCTAATAACTGTCGATTTTTCTGTCTGGTATTTATTATGCAGGAAAAGGGGCATTTTACGCAAGTTTTAAGACATTTTGACCCTAAAGTATAGCTGTTTGCATTTTTATCATTCACAAAATCGTCAATATCTTTTATAATTGTGTCGAAATGTTGTTTTACTCTTTCTTTTCTAGTTTACCCGTTATATATCTTATGTCTTACTTTCCTGCCTTTTACTTTATGCAAAAAGAAAATTCATTTTTTTCTCTTTTTTCGCAAAAGAGTATAGGGGGGAGAAGATTTATCAAGAAGAATAGCAATTAACCTATACAGAAAAGGAGAGACGCATATGACAGCTACTAAAGGTTTAGAAGGTGTTGTTGCTGCTCAATCGGCAGTCTGTTCAATCATTGATGGCGTATTGTGCTACAGAGGTATTAATGTTGACGAGTTAGCTGAAAACGCTACCTTTGAAGAAGTGGTGTATCTACTTTGGCATGGAGCCCTACCGAAGCGCGATCAGCTGGAAGCCTTCCAAAAGGAACTAGGAGCAAGCGCCCAAATCCCTCAAGAACTTATTGAGAGCATTCGTAACTTTCCAGAAGGCGTTCACTCTATGGCGGTATTGCGCACAGCTGTCTCTTCGCTAGCGCTCTACGACAAAGAGGCACAGGAAATGTCAAAGGAAGCAAACTATCGTAAGTCTATCCGACTAACTGCTCAGACGCCCACTATTGTTGCTGCTTATGCACGTCTTCGCAAAGGGCTGGAACCGGTTGCACCGAGAGTTGAGTATTCCCTTGCGAAAAATTTTTTGTACATGCTTAACGGGGAAGAACCATCTGATACGGCAGTGAAAGCATTTGATACAGCATTAATTCTACATGCTGACCATGAATTTAATGCTTCTACATTTGCAGCACGTGTCACAGTTGCTACCTTGACAGACATTTATTCTGGCGTGGTTTCAGCGATCGGAACCTTGAAGGGTCCATTACACGGAGGCGCCAACGAAGCTGTTGCTACCATGCTGAAGAAGATCGGTTCTGTAAAAGAAGTCGTTCCTTTTATCCGTCAGGCATTGGACAACAAGGAAAAAATCATGGGCTTTGGTCATCGTGTATACAAAGATGGCGATCCTCGTGCAAAATGGTTACGTCAAATGTCTAAAGAATTGACTGAACAACAAGGCAAGCCGGAATTGTACGAAATGTCAGTGAAGATTGAAGAGATGGTTACAGGTGAAAAAGGATTGAAACCAAACGTAGACTTCTATTCTGCTTCCGTTTACGTATCCCTTGGTCTTGATATCGACCTATTCACTCCTATTTTCGCGATCAGTCGTATGTCAGGCTGGACAGCTCACATCATGGAACAATATGAGAACAATCGCTTAATTCGCCCTCGTGCAGACTATATTGGGCCAGTAAATCAGCATTTTATTCCGATGGATCAAAGATAGTTGACAGACAATGAAAATTCTGGAACTGCCAATCGTTTTTGATTGGCGGTTCTAGGCATGTCCTTTGGCAGTATTTTCATGGTATTATAAAAAAAGATCAGATTATAAAAACATGGAGGGGTTCCTTTGTTTAAAAATCTTTCTGCACCAACACATGGAGAAAAAATCACCGTAGACAATGGCAAAATGATCGTACCTAACAATCCAATTATTCCTTTTATCGAAGGGGACGGAACTGGACCTGATATTTGGAATGCGTCTGTACGCGTTTTAGATGCAGTAGTGGATAAAGCATATAAAGGCGAGAAAAAAATCGCGTGGTTTGAAGTATTTGCTGGTGAAAAAGCTTTCAATCAATATGGTGAGTGGTTGCCTGAAGATACATTAACAGCAATTCGTGAATATCTGATCGCAATTAAAGGACCTTTGACAACTCCAGTTGGAGGTGGAATTCGATCAATTAACGTAGCACTACGTCAAGAACTTGATTTGTACGCGTGCGTACGCCCTGTTCAATACTTCGATGGAGTACCGTCTCCTGTTAAACATCCGGAGCTTACTGACATGGTGATCTTCCGTGAAAATACCGAAGACATTTATGCTGGTGTAGAATGGGCAGAGGGTTCCGATGAAGTGAAAAAAGTGATTCAATTCCTACAAGGTGAAATGGGCGTTAAGAAAATCCGTTTCCCAGAAACTTCTGGTATCGGTATTAAGCCTGTTTCAAAAGATGGTACAGAGCGTTTGGTTCGCGCTGCACTTGACTATGCTTTAGAAAACAACCGTAAATCTCTAACACTTGTTCATAAAGGTAATATCATGAAATTTACTGAAGGCGCATTCAAAAGCTGGGGTTATGCAGTTGCTGAAGCGGAATATGGTGATAGAGTATTTACATGGGCGCAGTACGACCGCTTAAAAGCAGAAGGTAAAGATGCTGATCAAGCTCAAAAAGAAGCAGAAGCAGCAGGCAAGTTGATCGTTAAAGATGTTATTGCTGATGCATTCTTGCAACAAATCCTGACTCGTCCGGCAGAATATGATGTAGTAGCTACACTTAACTTAAACGGCGATTACATTTCTGACGCACTGGCTGCGCAAGTTGGTGGTATTGGTATCGCTCCAGGTGCTAATATCAACTATTTGACTGGTCATGCAATTTTTGAAGCAACGCATGGTACAGCTCCAAAATATGCAGGTCTAGATAAAGTGAATCCATCTTCAGTGATCTTGTCTGGTGAAATGATGCTTCGTCATCTAGGCTGGAATGAAGCAGCTGAATTGTTGATTACAGCAATGGAAAAAACCATTGCATCTAAAGAAGTTACGTATGATTTTGCCCGTTTGATGGAAGGCGCTAATGAATTAAAAACATCTGAATTCGCAGATGCATTAATTAAAAATTTATAGGAATTATAAACTTGAGGAGGTCTATTACATGTCTTTCCAACGCAAAAAAATCGCAGTCATCGGTAGTGGTTTCACAGGTGCAACAACAGCTTTTATCCTAGCTCAAAAAGAATTGGGTGATGTTGTTCTTGTTGATATCCCTCAATTAGAGAATCCAACAAAAGGGAAAGCTTTAGACATGATGGAATCTTCCCCTGTGCTAGGCTTTGATTCAAAAATCACAGGTACTTCTAACTATGCTGACATCCAAGATGCTGATATGGTTATCATCACTGCAGGTATTGCTCGTAAACCAGGTATGTCTCGTGATGATTTGGTAAACACCAATGCTGGCATCATGAAATCGGTAGCAGAAAACGTAAAAATCTATGCACCAAACTCAACGATCATCGTGTTGTCTAACCCTGTTGATGCAATGACATACACATTCTTCAAAGCATCCGGGTTCCCAAAAGAGCGCGTTATTGGTCAATCAGGTGTCCTAGATACAGCTCGTTTCCGTACATTCGTTGCAGAAGAATTGAACGTGTCCGTAGAAGACGTAACAGGCTTCGTATTGGGTGGACACGGTGACGACATGGTTCCACTTGTTCGTTACTCCTATGCTGGTGGTATTCCACTAGAAACATTAATTCCAAAAGATCGTCTGGATGCAATTGTGGAACGTACACGCAAAGGCGGCGGTGAAATCGTAAGCTTGCTAGGCAATGGTTCCGCATACTATGCACCAGCTGCTTCTTTAGTACAAATGGCAGAAGCAATCTTGAAAGACAAAAAACGTATTCTTCCATCCATCACTCTATTGCAAGGCGAGTATGGCTACCAAGATCTATACTTAGGCGTACCAACTTTGCTAGGTAAAAATGGTATTGAAAAAATCTATGAACTAGAACTGACAGAAGATGAAAAAGCGGCTTTGGAAAAATCTGCTGATGCTGTACGTAATGTCATGAAAGTTCTTCAATAGAAAAAATAGACAAAAAGGAGAGCCATCGTTGCTCTCCTTTTTTGTTTGTAACGGCTCTCTTCATCCCCACCACTAAGCCATCCATTAATCCTTTCAGTAAGGAAACCTAATCTTTACAAGAAAATAACTTGCACCACTAAATGTCATCTGTCAGACTGAGATTACAAGCCTAGAATTGAGAACATAAAGGGAATACTATATATGAGAGAAAAGTTGAGACTTACGTGTAGGGGGAAGCATAAGTGACGAAGATATTGGTAGTTGAAGATGAGGTATCTATTTCTAAATTGATTCAATTTAATTTGGAAAAGGCGGGCTATGAGGTTATTACCGCTTTTGACGGTAGACAGGCGTTAACGATGGCACGTGAAGAGAAGCCAGATTTCATCATTTTAGACTTAATGCTTCCATATATGGATGGTCTAGATGTCTGCAAAACACTTCGTCAAGAACGAATCAATACACCTATCCTTATCTTGACGGCAAAAGAAGATGAGCTGGACAAAATTTTAGGACTTGAATTGGGGGCAGATGATTATATCACAAAGCCCTTTAGCCCTAGAGAAGTTGTTGCTCGGGTAAAAGCTATTCTTCGCCGTTTTAATGCTAAGCCAGAACCAGATCAGGAAAAAGAGGAAGAGCGTCAGTACTCATTTGGAGAAATCATTATCTATCCAGAAAAATATGAAGTATTCCTACGTGATGAAAGGGTGGAATTGACACCTAAAGAATTTGAATTGCTTCAATATCTAGCTAGTAACGTTGGCCGCGTATTAACGCGTGACCAATTGCTTAATGCGGTATGGAATTACGATTTTGTAGGTGATTCTCGCATTGTAGATGTACATGTTAGCCATTTGCGTGAAAAGCTGGAGCATGACACTAAGAACCCACGTTATATTAAAACAGTGCGTGGACTCGGCTATAAATTAGAAGGCTAGGCCAGGGAGGTTACAGTGAATCGATTTCGCCTCAAGCTTACCTTTACCATATTAAGTTTAATTTCACTTGTCCTTATTGTTATTGGAATTTTTATTGGGAAAGTCATGGAACAATCCTATCTTCAGATGCAGTATGATCTTTTGCGAAAAGAAGCCTTATTTATCTCGGAAACGATCATTGATCCCAAAATATTAACTCAGCATGAACGTTTGGAAGCTCAAATTAAGCATTTTACTGAATCTATGGAGGTACGTATTACCGTTGTTGATCCCTTGGGAATTGTAATGGCTGATACGGCAGGTGTGGACCAGACGCTGAAAAATCATGCACATCGACCAGAGATCGAAGCAGCCCTTCATGGGCAAGTTGGAATCGCACATCGGGAAAGTGATACGTTACACCAACAGATGATCTATGTGGCTGTACCGCTAAAAGACAATGGCACAGGGCAGGTTGTTGGAGCTGTTCGCTCAGCGATGTCAATGGAGACCATTACTCAATCTGTTCATCAGATGTGGTTTAGTTTGGTCATGGGGCTTGTAATTACTCTAATTATCGGTAGCATTGTCAGTTCGCGTATTTCTCATGGCATTACGAAACCAATCGAGGAGATTATCCGTGTAGCAAGAAATATTACGCAACGTCAATACGAGAGTCGCGTCAAAATTAAACCACGGGATGAATTAGGTCAATTGGCAACTGCGATTAATTTCATGGCGTCTAGTTTAGAACAACAGATGTATCAGATATCGGAGAATCAGCAACGTCTAACAGGAGTGTTAGCGACGATGCCGAGTGGCGTGATTTTAATTTCAGAGAACAGACGAATCGAGCTTATTAACAATGCAGTCGAAAAAATGTTGAATATTCCGAGTTCCGAATTGGTAGGAAAATTACATTTTGAAGCAGGGCATAATTACGGATTTAGCAAGCATATTGATCACGTAATGCGCACTGGAGAACAGAGGCGTGACGAGATCCATATTTTTTATCCAACAGAGCGCATTATCTATGCTGATTTTTCACCTTATGTGAACTACCGTGGAGAAATCAAAGGCGTCTTGGCTGTGTTAAATGACATTACAGATATTCGCCGATTGGAAAAGATGCGTAGTGATTTTGTTGCCAATGTTTCACATGAATTACGTACACCTATCACTTCTATTAAGGGCTTCACGGAGACTTTATTAGATGGAGCACTTAAAGATGAGGAAATTAGCAGGCATTTTTTGCAAATTATTTATGATGAAAGTGAGCGTCTTTTCCGGTTAATTAGTGACATTCTTGATTTATCCAAAATTGAGCAGAAACGGATAACGCTTACGTATACTGAAGTAGAGGTGCACCCGCTTATACAAGAAACAGCTGTCCTGCTTCGGGAACAATTACAACGAAAAGAGTTACGCCTCATTTTACCTTCTGACAAAGGAATTATGCTAAGGGCGGATAAAGATTGCTTTCAACAGATTTTACTTAACTTAATGGCCAATGCGATTGCATATACGCCAGAGGGTGGTCAAATTACGATTGAACTGAAGAAAGATGAGAATAATTTGTACCTAGATGTGGCCGATACGGGTATAGGAATTCCAGAAGATGATCTTGGACGTATTTTTGAGCGGTTTTATCGCGTAGATAGAGCTCGGTCACGTGACTCAGGTGGAACTGGTTTAGGTTTAGCTATCGTAAAGCACATATGTGAGTCTTTACACGGATCAATTACAGTAAGCAGTAATGAGGGTGTTGGCTCTGTGTTTTCTGTTACATTACCACTGGATAATCCAATCTCATAAAAAGAGGAAACTAAAAATAGAGTGCGGACTGATAACAGTTGTAGCACTCTATTTTTGATTGAAAAGATTTCCTGCTCACCTGCCATCGAGTGAAATAACCACCTCTTGTTCATACTAAAAAAGGGAGGTGAAGGAATCTGTGATTAGTTGGATGGCAGGCTTTATGGTGATCTTACAATTGCAAGGAAGCGTACCGGTTGTTCAAAATATGAATGAAGATATCGTGTCTATAGACCGCAAAGCATTTATTTTACCGTTTACACAGTTTTCGATCTTGGATATAGCTAAATTAGATGCTTATATGGTAAGGCTAGAGAGACAAGTGTATCGTTCCCCAGTGAATGCTAGGTGGGATGAACGTGGGAAAATCATTCCTGAAAAACGTGGGCAGCGTTTAGATCGTCAAGCATTTATGGAATCATTTATTTCTTATTTTTATACGAATGAGCAATCGCAATTGCAAATTCCTACTCATCTTGTCCTACCTAAAGTCGATACTTCATTATTGAAAGAAGTTTCGCAAAAACAGATTGGAGCTTATGTCACTTATTTTAATTCTCATAATAAGAATCGAGCTAATAACATTGCCCTCTCTAGCAGAGCCATCGACAATGTAGTGGTGTTTCCCGGTGAAATATTCTCCTTTAACCAAATAGTAGGAGAAAGATCAAAAGGGAAAGGGTATTTACCTGCTCCCGTTATCGTTCGCGGAGAATTATCAGAAGGAATTGGTGGAGGAATTTGTCAGGTTTCTTCTACTTTATATAATGCAGTTGACAAGTCAGGGCTAAAAATTATACAGCGCTATGCTCATAGCCGTAATGTGGCTTATGTGCCTCCAGGCAGAGATGCGACAGTGAGTTGGTATGGTCCTGATTTTCGCTTTCAAAATCGCTACGCATATCCCATCCTTATACGATCAAGAGCTATGCATGGCATGATGGTTGTTCGAATATTTTCTTTTTCTGATCTAGATTATGACCCGCGTGAGGTACCGACTGTTCGTAAGCGACTACCGGAAGAAACAGACCAACAGACAGACAATGAAAGTAGTAAGTTACACATAAAAAAACATAATGAAGCTGAGTAAACTTCTTTTTTGACTGATTTTTTTAAAAAGAATTTACTCCCATATTAGTTGGTTAGATATAAACAAAGTATAAAAAATAGTTGAAAAAAGTTGCAATGAACTAAAAATATTTCTATCATTATTAGTAGGTTTCTACTAGAGACGATACAAAAGTAAGAGGGAGTGGCGGAAAATATATGCCTAAGCAACACAAAAAAACGACCCTATCTTCGTTTTTACTAAAGTTTATCTTTATTACCATCGGAGCTATTATGATGGGTGTGTCACTGGAGCTTTTCCTTGTTCCTAACAAAGTGATCGACGGAGGAATTGCCGGGATATCCATTATGATGTCTTCCATCACTAATTTACCGTTGGGACTATTTCTTTTCTTCTTCAACTTACCGTTTTTGATTGTGGGATTTAAGCAGATTGGTAAAACCTTTGCTATTTCTACTTTGTATGGAATCGCGGTTATGTCTGTAACGACTGCCATGCTCCATCATGTACCCGCATTTACGAATGAAAAAATGCTCGCTGTAATGTTTGGTGGGGTTATTCTCGGGGTGGGTGTAGGTCTGGTCATCCGTTTTGGGGGTACATTAGATGGAACAGAAATCGTTGCAATTCTGCTTTCCAAAAAAACAAAAATCCCTGTTGGTCAGCTTATCATGTTTATCAACGTGTTTATTTTTATCATGGCTGGTTTTGTGTTTGAATGGGATTCCGCCATGTATTCTATTTTTACCTATTATATAGCATTCAAACTGATTGATATCGTCGTAGAGGGTTTAAATGAATCCAAATCAGTGACGATTATTTCGAAAGAATACGAAGAAATCTCTGAGGCAATCAATGCTCGTTTGGGTCGCAGTACGACTTATATCTACGCACGAGGTGGATATAGTAAGGAAAAGACCCAAATGATCTATTGTGTTGTTACGCGTCTGGAGGTGGCTAAGCTTCGAGCCATCATTCACGAGATTGATAATAATGCTTTCATAGCCATTGAGCATGTATCTGATGTAACAGGCGGAAATTTTACTAAAAAAGATATTCATTAAACAAAAACAAAAATCCCTTGTCGGAAGAACAAGGGATTTTTGCTTATACTTATAATAGGAAATGAATCACCCGAGCAACCATATATCCAAGCACGATCGTCCAGATCACTTTTCCCCATCTAGGAAGCTTTGCTATATATTCACCCATTCCTTTAATAAAACTACGTCGTTTCATTTTGATCTAGTTCCTCCTTTGACTTATTAAAGCGGATAAAAAGGAAAATCCCGAACAGAATAATGAAGCCACCAATCCATTGAGGCAAGGTGACGATATCACCGAAAATGAAATAAGCAAGGATGCAAGTACCAATCGGTTCAAAAAGAATCCCTACGGAAACTGTGGTTGTGTTTAACCATTTGATGACCCAGTTCAATATAGAGTGACCAAGCAAGGTAGGGAAGAAAGCTAAACAGATAAACCAGCCCCAGTCCGCGAGCTGATATCCTGTGAGTGGATGTCCATAAAATAAACTGTGACCAAGTAAAAAGACAGTACTAATGAAATAGACAACGAAGCTATACACGGTTGATGAAATACCACTGCGAAGATACTGCCCGATGAGCCAGTATAACGTCACTACAAAAGCTGCAAGTAATGCCAACAAATCTCCGTATAGAGCCAATCCCCCTACACGAAAATCTCCCCAACCAATTACGAAGCTACCCATAATGGCAAAAAGGCCGCCAGATATAGCCATTTTACTCAAGCGTTCCTTGAATAGGTAATATCCACCAATAAAAGCAAATAACGGTTGTAACGTGACAAGCACTGTAGAACTAGCGATGGAGGTATAGTTAAGCGAATCAAACCAGAGTAGGAAATGAGCCGCTAGAAACCCCCCAGATAGAATACTTAATATCCACTGTTTGCTGGTTAATTGAATGATTTCTCGCCAAGCTCCTTTGGTCATGAACATAAAAGGGACGGTTAATATAACGGAAAATAACAGCCGATAGGTAGCAATGACCGGTGCTGGAGCTGATGATAGTTTAACAAAGATAGCAGAAGTGGAAATGGCTAGAACAGCTAAAAATAAGGCAAAATAAGGCGGTATGATAGGTCTCTCCATGATGGCAATATCCTCTCAGTTATGACAGTAATAGTTATTGGAAAAATGCAAAAAAACAAGGCGTAATCAGTGGTCAGACCATAATTAGTCTGTTCTTATTTTACAAGAGTACAGACGAACTCACAACTATGTGGAAAAGCTGGCAAGTAACGGATTTTCTCTGTTAGGCTATTGCCCAGTTTCCTTTTTTCTTTTAGGTCCACCTGTGGTAAGATGAAAGGTAATGAATTAACAGAAAGGGGTCGGACGTACATGAGCCATTTTGTGCTGATTGATGGGAATAGTATCGCCAACCGTGCCTTTTATGCGTTGCCGTTGCTGTCCACCTCACAAGGACTACACACGAATGCTGTGCTTGGTTTTACGACCATGTTGCTAAAAGTAATAGATGAAATGAAACCGACTCATATTTTAGTTGCTTTTGATGCAGGTAAAGTGGTGTTTCGCCACTCTGAATATACAGAGTACAAGGGAGGACGCGCTAAGACTCCTTCTGAACTATCCGAGCAATTTCCATTAATTCGCGAGTTGTTAGACGCGTTTTCGATAAAAAGATTTGAATTGGAAGGCTATGAAGCTGACGATATTATTGGAACGCTAACATTACGTGCGGAAAATGAACAAATGAAAACGACTGTAATTACCGGGGATAAAGATATGCTTCAACTGGTGTCCTCACACGTATCTACAGCCATTACGAGAAAAGGTATAAGTGAAATCGAGCTGTATTCTACGGAAGAAATTTTTGAGAAATATGGATTGAAGCCCGAACAGATCATTGACTTGAAAGGGTTGATGGGCGATAGTTCCGATAATATTCCAGGTGTTCCAGGGGTAGGAGAGAAGACGGCTCTTAAACTATTGCATCAATATGGTTCTGTTGAAGAGGTGCTAGCTAACATCGATCAGTTGTCTGGTAAAAAATTACAGGAAAATCTACGTAACAATGTGGAGCAAGCAAAGATGAGTAAATCACTTGCAACCATTATGCGAGATACTCCGGTAACCATAAGTATTACAGATTCCGAATACACGGGATACGAGCCTGACCAGCTAATTGAGTTCTTCAAAAAGATGGAATTTAAATCGCTACTTTCTAAAGTAAAAGGTGCTAGTAGTGTTGCTGATAGTTATGGACAAGGGGAAAGCAGCGCTGAAGCTTCTGAAGGTTCTTCTAAGGGCACTTCTCAATCAGATAAGTCATTCACTTATACCATGGTAGAAGAAGGCAAGCTGGCCGATTATGAGCCTCTGTTGACCTCTCCAATGAGCTTGGTAGTAGAGATGGACGGGGAGAACTATCATTATGCCCCCATTGTTGGTTTTGGTTTAGCTACAGAAGAGCAAGCTTTGTTTGTACCATATGAAACCGCCAAAAATTGGACAGCCTTTACGGAATGGTTGCAAGATACTTCCAAACAGAAATGGGTCTTTGATGGGAAACGTGAAACGGTTGGTCTTTGCTGGCATGAATTGGATTTAAAGGGGATTGATTTTGATTTATTCCTCGCTTCCTATTTGATTAATGCAAGTGAGAGCAATCCTACACTGTCAGATGCCACTGCCAAGTTCTCGTCTGTCAAAGTAGCTTCCGATGATGATATCTACGGCAAAGGGGCAAAGCGAAGCCTACCGTCCATGGAGCTCATTAGTGAACACGTAGCACGTAAGGCGTCGGCTTTATGGCAAAGTGTTCTTCAAGCAAGAGAAGAGCTGACGACTAACCAATTAACAGAGCTTTACACAAATATTGAACAGCCTCTTAGTCTCGTGCTAGCTGATATGGAAGAAGTCGGGGTTTTGGTTAATCAGGAGCAGTTGTATCAGATGGGCGAAGAGCTAGACAAACAGCTGGAGATTTTGACTGAGAAAATTTATGAGCAAGCAGGTACAACGTTTAACATCAATTCACCGAAGCAATTAGGTGAAATTTTGTTTGAACGAATGGGGATTCCACCTGAGAAGAAAACCAAGACAGGTTATTCTACCAGCGCAGATGTGCTAGAGAAGCTGGCGCAAAAGTACCCAATCGTTATTGATATTCTTACTTACCGTCAATTAGGTAAGCTACGTTCTACCTATATTGAAGGGTTACTTAAAGAGATTCATGGCAAAACAGGTAGAGTGCATACGCGCTTTAATCAGGCTACCACTGCGACTGGACGACTTAGTAGCACTGAGCCTAATCTGCAAAACATCCCGATTCGTTTGGAAGAGGGGCGTAAAATCAGAAAAGCTTTTGTTCCAACAAACGAAAACTGTTATATCCTCGCCGCCGATTATTCGCAGATCGAGCTAAGAATTTTGGCACATATTTCGAAGGACGCAAACCTGATTGACGCTTTCGTCAACGATATGGACATTCACACACGGACAGCGATGGATGTTTTTGGAGTGAGTGAAGACGAAGTAACTTCCTTGATGCGTCGTCAAGCAAAGGCTGTTAACTTTGGAATTGTTTACGGAATTAGTGACTTTGGCCTCTCTCAGAACTTAAATATAACGCGCAAGGAAGCGGCTGAATTTATAGCCCGCTATTTTGATGTTTTTGCAGGCGTTCAGAATTACATGGAAGATATTAAGCATCAGGCAAAGAAAGATGGCTATGTAACGACTTTACTGCACCGCCGTCGTTATCTACCGGATATTGCTAGCAAAAACTTTAATCTGCGTTCCTTTGCAGAGCGTACCGCTATGAATACCCCGATTCAAGGAACCGCTGCCGATATAATTAAGCTGGCGATGATTCGGATGCAAGAGGCCTTGGCAGAGAGTCGGCTAAAAAGTCGCATGCTTCTTCAGGTACACGATGAATTAGTTTTTGAGGTTCCAGAAGATGAGTTAGAAACAATGCAAAAATTGGTGGCCGACGTGATGGAAGGCGCTCTTCAACTGGATGTTCCACTTAAAGTGGATGTAAATTATGGGGAGACCTGGTATGACGCCAAATAGGAGGGACATCTGATGCCAGAATTACCAGAGGTGGAAACCGTCGTTCGCACGCTGAGAACACTGGTGCTGGACAAGACGATTGAACGGGTAAGTGTATTATTACCACGGATTATCCGTCGTCCTGCCGATGTGGAGCAATTCAAAGCTGTTTTGGTGGGACAAACCATTCATGCCGTTGAACGACGAGCAAAATTTATTAAATTTATTCTCGATCAGGATGTATTAATTTCCCATCTACGCATGGAAGGAAGATATGGAGTCTACCAATCTTCTGAAGAGATAGAGAAGCACACGCACGTGATCTTTCATTTCACGGATGGAACGGAACTACGCTATCGAGATGTTCGTCAGTTTGGTACCATGGATATTATTCCATTGGGCAAGGAGCAGGATGTGGAGCCACTGAAAAAGCTGGGGCCAGAACCTTTAGATGAAACATTTACGTCTACCTTGCTGACGAGTATGTTAAAAAGCAAGACCACTAAAATCAAACCGTTGTTATTAAATCAGGAATTTATGGTGGGCTTGGGGAATATTTATGTGGACGAGGCTCTTTTCCGGGCTAATATACATCCAGAGCGGACAGCTAATACATTGACTAATGATCAAATAGAGAATTTGCATAAAAGTATTGTACAGACCCTGCAAGAAGCAATTGATGCTGGGGGAAGCTCCATTAAATCCTATGTAAACGGACAAGGTGAAATGGGGATGTTTCAACAAGTATTAAAGGTTTACGGAAAAAAAGGAGAGACATGTCCGAGTTGCTCCACAGAGATTGTTAAGATTGTGGTAGGCGGACGTGGAACGCACTTTTGCCCATCCTGTCAAAAATAGGCCGCTCATCGGGAAGGAGGAGATAGCGTGATTTTGGGTCTAACAGGAGGAATTGCAAGCGGTAAGAGCACGGTTGCAGCCATGTTGCGCGAACGGGGAGTCACCGTTATCGATGCGGATCTCATTGCCCGAGAAGTGGTAGAGGTGGGAAAGCCAGCCTACAACGGTATCGTTAAGCACTTCGGCACGGGGGTTTTGGATGATACTGGTGCATTGAATCGCAAGGTACTAGGGGAAATTATTTTTAGCGATAGAGAAAAACGAATGGTTTTAAATGAAATCGTTCATCCAGAAGTACGCAAAGAGATGCGCCTACAAGCTATCCTAGCACAACAGCGTGGGGAACGGCTTGTCTTTATGGACATTCCGCTTTTATATGAAAGCAGGCTTTCCTATATGGTGGACAAAGTTGTGGTTGTTTACGTACCGGAATCCGTACAGTTTACACGTTTGATGGAACGTGATGAATTTGACGAGGAGCAAGCGACAAAGCGTTTACGTGCTCAGATGAATATTGAGGAAAAACGTAAAGTAGCTCATCATGTAATCGACAACCAAGGTAGTCGCACAGACACTTTGAAACAGGTGGATGATTTGGTGACTAGCTTACTTGCGGAGACAACCCCATGAGAACGCTACGCTCTGTTATTCTCTTGTTATCCGTTTTTATTATCATCTATCTGCTGCTGAACTCCTCCTTTGTTTGGAAATTGATGTACCCCATCAAATATGAGGAACAGATTAAGTTAGTTAGTAAGAAATACGAGGTAAATCCATACCTCGTGCTTGCTGTTATTCGCTCAGAATCAAAATTTAAGCCGGATTTGGTTTCTAAAAAAGGAGCGGTCGGTTTAATGCAGTTGATGCCTAATACAGCAGAGTGGATTCAGTCACACGGCAAGCTGGATATACTGTATTCTGCTGATTTAGAGCATCCTGACACCAATATTCATTTAGGTACCTGGTATTTGGCTTATTTGTTACAAATGTTTAAAGGCAATGAAGTACTTGTATTAGCGGCTTATAATGCCGGTCAAGGTAACGTAAAAAATTGGCTGCACAATAAGCAATGGGCAGGTACGCGTGAAACGATCTCAGATATCCCGTTTGGAGAGACACGCCACTATGTCCAACGTGTTTTGTACTACGAAGATCGTTATAAAGAAGTGTACAAGAATAGCTTTCCCAATCTTGCTCCCTGAAGGTAATCTGTCAGGGGGCTGTTTTGTTATCAAAAGTAGTAGAGAAGTAGATTTTCTTATCAATTAGGGCAGTAGCAAGGAAGGGTGTTGCAAATGGTAGAGGATGAAGGCTTTTTTACATGTATGGATCAGTATTACAGTAAGCATGAGTCTTTACTCACCGTTTTAATCGTGTTTGTAGGTATCGACTATGGGAGTGGTGTAGCGAGAGGTGCGGCAGAAGGGAAGCTAAAAAGCAAAATTGGACTGATCGGGATAGCAAAAAAATTTTATCTTTGGGATCATTTCTGTCGCTCACATGCTGGATATAGAAAAAACGAAAGGATTACAAGCGCCACAGATAACCGCGTTTTGTCTAGCGTTTCTTACTTACATCAAGGCTCGCACAGATAAGACCCCTATCCTTTATACAGGGGCATCTTTTGCTAAGACTCACTTAGGTAAAGCGCTTGCTGGCTTCCTATTGTGGGTTGCTCATTATGGAACAAATCAACCTATGTCAAATCCCACATGGAGCCGTTGGGCGGTATTCCAGTATTCCGATTGTGGGAAAGTGGCTGGTATTAACGGCAACGTAGACATGAACTGGATGGAAAAAGACTTTTGGGATATACACATGAAGGAGGAAACAACTGTGGATAAAATGTTAGCAAATGAAATCATTAAGGTTTTGAAAGAGCAATGGGTAATCAGCGATACACTTGGTTACAGTGAGAAAAAGAAATATTTGGGCGATCTGGCTGACCGGGTACGTGTCGCCAGTGGACAAGACCCACAAAATAAATAATTTTGAACAAGAAACGTCCGAATACGAGGGGGTGATTCGGACGTTTCTCTATATAATGATTTTTCAGTTAAGATTAAAAGGGTCGGCTACTCCTCTTTATCTTTGTATATTTTATTTAAAAGGATAGAAACAACGAAGACTACTACGAAAACAATTAAGAAACGAACAAACTCTGTAATAAACCAATTATTAGCTATATTCATTTCTTTTGTAACTTGCATAGTACCATATACAGAAAAAATAGTTAGAATGAACTTTAAAGTCTTTGAGTTCATTTTATCTCCTTTCTGTTTTTAAAGTATAGCGTACACGATACCTTGTGCAATAATTCCGCAAGATTTTGCGACCCATCCCCAAACATACGGCTCCAAGGCTTCAGTTACATTCTCTTTCACTTCCTCCAACGGCCCCATCAAAATATAGGTGTTCCAAGTTCCAATCCACATATCTTCTGTCATTTTTTCTTTTACTATGTCTGGGAATTTAGCATATATTTTTTTCGGTAAATCCCTTTTTACATAGCCTTTCCCAAAATATTTCAGTAGCTTTGTTCCAAGAGAAACAAAACCTTGTGCCTCAACTTGGGCAGGCCCTTTTTCTACTACTGCTCTTGGTGCAGTTTCTAAAATTTCCTTAGCAGTTTCTTTAATTATCTTATCCATTTCTTGTTGCGACATTGGAGTTTGATAAGAAACTGATTGTGATACTTTTTCTTGGGCAAACGCGCTGGTTGCTGGAGCTATAGCAGTCCCTAGAAACCCAACAGTAGATAAAATTGCAATACCTTTAATTAACTTTTGGTTCATCATAAAGCATAACCTCTTTTCCGAATTCTTTCAATAAAGGGATATATTTACATGAAAACTTGCAAAAATTCCTTTGTTCCCGTTCAACATAATTGTCTTCAAGGAATAGCTGAAAAACGACTTTATTTTGTTCTAAGGGTTTTCCGTACAGATTATTCTCATCGACAACTAGTTTAGTGTTTTGTAAGATTTTGAAAGACAACAATGTACTCATCTAGTTGTTGGCTCATCCGCAATACTTCTGGATGTAAAAATGAACCTTTTTTGAAATACCGATGCTCTAACTCTTTACGGAGGACTTCTATAAGCTTTTGTGAATTATTTTCTAATTGGAAATTTTCTGTTTTCCCATCCTATAAATGAGTGGTAGAATATCCTTGAGTAACTTTTTTTGTTGCTCAAGGTGGGGGCGTTCCCGTAAGTTTAGCGGCGGAGGGAACGTCCTTTTGTATTGTTAAAAAGCATAGACTAAAAATATTTTCCTCCTTTCTTCCTCCTGTGTATTATTTTACCATGTGTTGCGGGGACTACCTAAAAACGTAAAAAATGAAACGTTTGCTATATTTCAACAAAATATTACAAATTTCTCATAAAAAAAGAACGCTAATTAATAGCGTCTCGAAAAGAATGAATTAATAACCAGGGTTATCAGTATATACGGTTATTGCGTGATGCTGAATCATTGTAACATGTTCAGCTTTATTAGCTTCTACAGCGAAAAGAGAGAAGGAAAATATTAACGAAAACGTTATGATACCCACAATATGTTTCTTCATTACTTATCCCCTCTTTCATTAAACAATGATAAAAATAAATGTCTCTTGAGCATTCCACAATTTCTTTATAAGCATTTATTTTACCATAGTGATAAATACCACTAAGATAAGCTTCCATTCCCAATTCAAATGATTCCTTTTTAACAAGGTAAGTCCCTTTGAACCTATAGTACTTACCTAATTCTAAACACTGGAATGGTTCATTTTCTAAAAGTAAAAACCTCTTCTCTTCTGATTCAATAATTCTTCCAATAGCATCAAAATCGTTAATCTGAAACAATGCTTCCAGTAACATGTTGGCTCTGTGTAATCTCTGGTAATCTGTAACTTCCTTTAAACATCCCCATAGCAAAGGGAGTGCTTCATCATAATTTCCCGTTTTCGAAAGTATGAGGGCACGATAATATTGTATACGCTCAATAATAAAAGTGTAGTTCAATTTCTCATACAACGTGAGGTGTTCTTCCAAAGTAGTGTAATCGCCTAGAAGCAAGTAAGAATTACAAATTGCTAAAGCAACACGTTCTTTCAATTCATTTATTGTATAATCTTCGGCATGACCTGTTTTCCCTAGTTCGATGCATGCTTCATAGTTCTTTATAATACGTGACTTTATCTTCATGGGGTAAAAAATCGACATAATGAATGATTTCTTCGCCATCTCTAAAAGATTTGTCCATTCGTTTAAAATCTTGCCTGTCAATTAGATATTTTTGAAATAATCCTTTAGCTGTATATAATGGTAGTCCGTGCGTTCTGGAATATTTAATAATAACACCGTAAAGAGTTAACCTCACATCGTTATTTCCGAAAGTTCCGGCTATTTCAAATAAATTCTCTAACGATTCAATGGTATCTTTTTTCGAACTTTCAAGGAACTTTACCACCACTGATCAATTCTCTGGATTTTTCTTTTATGCATTTGAGGCAAGCTACTCTCCTCATTATTTTTCCTTAAGGTAACTTATTTTAGCTTTTTGGTCAGATCACTCAGACAACTGCCTAAATTTGTTGCTTTCTGAGTAAAACACATTGTCAAATATGACATACTTAATATATTATAAATAGTGATTAGAGTAACTTATTTCAGGAAGGGGCAACATAAAATGACAATTAGAATCGGGATAAATGGGTTTGGACGTATTGGGCGCATGGTGTTTCGCAAAGCGATCCAAGATCCATCCATCGAGGTTGTGGCTATTAACGCTAGCTATCCCCCTGAAACCCTGGCTCATTTATTAAAATATGACTCCGTTCATGGGACCTTAGCTCATGACGTTACTGTAGATGGTAATCGCATTGTAATTGATGGCAAAAGCACGTTGGTATTATCCGACCGTGATCCTTTGAATTTGCCATGGGATAACCTAAAAGTGGAAGTGGTTGTGGAAGCAACTGGAAAATTCACTGACCGTTTAGGGGCTGAGAAGCATCTGAAAAGTGGTGCCAAAAAAGTAGTTATTACCGCACCAGGCAAAGAAGAAGATGCGACCATTGTAATGGGTGTCAATGAAGAGCAATACGATCACGAGCAACACCATATTGTTTCGAATGCTTCTTGCACGACCAATTGTCTAGCTCCAGTAGCCAAAGTGCTCCATGACGCCTTTCGTATTGAATCTGGGCTTATGACTACCATTCATTCCTACACGAATGACCAGGTGAATCTGGATAACCCGCATAAAGATTTACGCCGTGCACGTGCTTGTGCGCAATCGATTATCCCAACAACGACGGGAGCGGCAAGAGCGGTAGGAAAGGTATTGCCAGAACTAAATGGAAAATTAAATGGTTTTGCTTTGCGTGTACCTACACCAAACGTTTCCGTTGTCGATCTAGTTGTTCAAATTTCAAAAAGCGTGACTGCCCAAGAGGTCAATCGTGTGTTGCGTGAAGCTAGCGAAGGAGCTTTAAAAGGCTATCTAGGCTATACGGATGCACCTCTTGTTTCTACTGATTTTAATGGTAATGAAAATTCTTCAATCGTAGATGGCTTGTCAACCATGGTGATGGATGAGAAGCATGTGAAAGTAATTGCTTGGTACGATAACGAGTGGGGATATTCCTGCCGAGTGCTCGATTTGGTAAAGCATGTATCAGAGCATGTAAATCAGTCGAAACGAATATTAACAGGTAGCACGCGGGTGTAGTAATTTTATATTTATCATTTAGAAAAATGGATTTTATTTGAATTCATACAAAAAGGCAGATTCCTCAGATAAAGGGGATCGGCCTTTTTCTTATGTGTAGCTAGCCTTTTTGTTAAATATATATTTGTGTTCCCATTTTATTGGTAATTATTGATATAATCAGAATGATTGAAATTTATAGTGGGGATTGAGGAGGAGTAGATCAACAAAATGAAAAACGCGAACCTATTGTCATGTCGCAAATGGATAGTGGCTACTAGTGGTTGTGTATTGGCTGCTGGTGTGCTGGTCGCCCCGTTTCAAATTTCTGGGACTGCTACGATTGTGTATGCGGCAGAGAAAGTATCTGCTGGTGAAATGTTAAGTCAAAAAGAAGCTGAGGCTCGTGCGAAGCAATGGATTACGATTCCTGCTGAATACAAGCTAGATGATTCTCAATTACAAAAAGCTGATGAATGGAGAAACTCTACTTCATGGATTTTTAGTTGGGAAGCGGCAGACAAAAAGAAGAGATCATCACTTGATGTAACCATTGATGCTAAAACGGGTGAACTGACTAGCTTTTTTAAATACGGACGTGATAGTAAACCGTCTACAAAAAAGATTAGTCAAAAGGAAGCAGAACAAATTGCTGAAGCTTTCGTAGAAAAAGTAGCAAAGGATAAAAAAGCTTCTCTTTCTAAAGCGAATGAAATTATTACTGTAACTAGTGAAGGGGATCTCACATTTATCTATACCCGAATGGTAGATAACATTCCTTTTATTGAAAACGGGGTGACAATTAAGGTCGATAGAAAGGGAGAAATAGTTTCTTACCAGCTTGATTGGGATAGCGGAAAAATCCCTTCCTCTAAGGCTACTATTTCGTTAGAAGAAGCGGAGAAAAAACTTTACAGTCTATTAGACCCTCAGTTGCAATATACGGAATTAGATCGCTATACAGCAAGAAAAAAGGATCAAGGAACCTTTACTCCTGTTTATCAATATGGTAACAGTAGTGCAAGATTTCTGGATGCGAATAGCGGAGAGGCACTTAGTATGACTGGTCGTAAAGCAGAAGATAAAAAGAAAATAGTACCATTAGGAGATAAAAAATCTTTTGATAATGAAAGTCCACAAAAGATAGATAAATCAGATGCAGAAAAAATTGCCAAAGAATGGAGCAAAAAACTAACGGATGGTTGGATATACACAGGTCAGCGTGGAAGTAGCAGTAGTGGTGACAGAAGTGGAATTCAATCTCAGAGCTGGTCATTTACTTTCAGTCCCCCCAATCAAACCGATCCTGCTATAACTATTCATATTAACGATTATGGACAAATAGTAGCTTACGACCAAGAAGAAGAGCGTAAAATACAGAATAAATCTGAACAGAAGTCTATTACCAAGCAGGAAGCAGAAAAAACGGCTAATGAATTTATTGAAAAAGTTTATGCACAGCATACAGGCCAAATTTATCTCATTAACGAGAGTAACTATTATGAAGAACCCCTTGTCTATACGTTCACTTACAAATTTTCATATAATGACATTCCTATTGACCAAAGTAGGATTGAAGTAGAAGTAAACAAGTATACGAATCAAATTGAGAGTGGTTGGTTTGGAAGAGGACAAAAAAGTTTCAGTTGGAAAAATGAAGATGCCTTTGAAACTTATAAAATTTCAAAAGAAGAAGCAGTAGAACTTGAAACCAAACAGAAAAAATTACTGTTAACCTACTATAAGGCTCCCTATTTCACGGCAATAGAAGGTCTAGAGGAAAAAGATATCAAAGAGTTAGAAATTCCTATACAGCTTGTTTATCGTTATGTAGGAGCTGACGAGAATATAAATGCAGTAACAGGAGAACTAGTATCTAGTTATGGTCTAGAAGAAGAAACGCCTAGTGACATTGAAGGGCATCCGAGTGAAGAAGCGTTATTAGAAGCAATTGAACAAGGATTATTGAGGGTGGAAGATGGCAAGATAGAACCTGATAAAGAAGTAACTCGGGCTGAATTTATAGTTTGGATGCTTCAGTTGTCAGCAAGCTTAGACCATCGTTCCCATCGATTGGACGAAGTTAAACCAGAGAGCTTCTCTGATGTACCTTCTACTCATAGAGACTACGCGGCTATCTCTCAGGCTTCAAAAATCAATCTGATTCCAAAAACAAACCGTTTCGAACCAGATCGTGCCATCACTCGAATGGAAGCGATGGACTTTTTCATGCGTATGTTAAAATTAGAGGCTTTGCTAAGTAATAAAGAAATCTACCAATCTCCGTATCCTGATCTAAAAACAGAACAAGTGCCTGCTTTTGCACTCGCCTATTCTATGGGATATATAAAAACTCCTAAAGGAACAAATGTGGAGCCAACTAAAACAATCACCCGTGCAGAAGCGGCAGAGATGATTTATCAATTCTTTACATTAAACAAGGGGGGGATAATATGACTAACTATTCATCTCGTAAATGGATAGCGGCTAGTTGCGGTTGTGTATTGGCGGTTGGCGTATTGACAGCACCGTTTCAAGTGTTTGAAAGCCCTTCAGTTGTATACGCTGCAGAGAAAAAAGTATCCTATGGTACCCTTTTAAACCAGCAAGAAGCAGAGGCTCGTGGGAAGCAATGGATTACCATTCCTACCGAGTACAAGCTCCGTAATTCGCAATTAACTAAAGATGATGAAACTACTGAACGGCCAACTTGGTCTTTAAGCTGGGAAACGAGTGGGAAAAAGCTGGAAAAAATACTTGCAATGACGATTGATGCTCAAACAGGGGAACTTTTACATTTTTTTCAGTATGATCCTGGTAATAAAGCTACAGCTAAGAAAGTGAGCCAGAAAGAAGCGGAGAAAACGGCTTGGGCTTTTGTTGAAAAGGTAGCCAAAGATAAAACCGATTCCTTATCTAAAGCGAATGAAATTATTCCTTCGTCTAATGAGAATAGTCTGATGTTTACCTATACAAGATTAGTAGATGATATTCCATTTATCGAAAATGGAGTAAACGTTATCGTTGATGCTACTGGGGAAATTTCATCCTACAGCCTTACTTGGCACAAAGGAGAGTTACCTTCCTCCAAGGCAACTTTATCTATAGACGAAGCAGAGAAAAAATTGAAAAGTCTATTAGATCCGCAACTACAGTACACAGAGTTAGGTAGACACACAAAAACTGCAAAGAGCCAGACAACATTTACTCCTGTTTATTTATATGAAACGAATAATGCACAGCTATTAGATGCAAGTAGTGGCGAAGCTTTTGGTTCACATGGTCGTAAGGTAGAGGGAAATATGAAAATTGAACCACTAGGCGATAAAACAACCTATGACAATAATCAGAAACAGCAAAAAATCAGCAAGGAAGAAGCCCAAAAAATTGCAGTGGAATTAGGTACATCGTTAGCTAAAGATTGGCTACTCAACAGTTCTGGTCGAGGAGGAGCCAGTTACGACTCTACTGGTATTAAAACACAGAGATGGTCTTTCCATTTTACCTCTCCTCTACATGATGAGTCTTCTTCAAATCAGGAGTCTGAGATTCGCATTTCAATTAATGATTATGGCCAGTTGTCCAGTTACTCCAAAGATGATAGGAACTATCGTGGACGAGGTAGTACATTTGAAGTAGCTTCAGATAAAAAAACAATCGATAAGCAAGAAGCAGAGAAAACGGCTTCTGCGATGGTCAAAAAAATCTTTCCGAATCACACGGGACAAATCTATCTGAAATCAGATGAGGAGCGTTTTTATAGTAACGAGGCAGCACCTTATCGGTTCACATATGGCTACTTATACAAAGGTATCCCGATAACGAGTAATGAGATTGACGTTGAGGTAGACAAATACTCCAATGAAGTAAGCAGTATTAATCTAGATAGTGGAGAAGACAGCTTCACTTGGAAAAATGAAGAGAATTTTGAAGTGAGTAAAATATCAAAAGAAGAAGCGGTAGCAAACGAAATAAAACAGAAAAAATTTATGCTAACCTATTTTCAAGCTCCTTTCTATGTAGCAAGAGAAGGGATTTCAAAGGAAGAGGTTGCGAAGGGTATACCTGTACAACTTGTCTATCGTTATGTAGGAGAGAATAAAAATGTTAATGCTGTGACGGGAGAATTAGTGTCCCCTTGGAGCTATATAGAAAATAAATCAGCGAGCGATATTGAGGGTCACAAAAGTGAAGAAGCTTTGAGAGCCATGCTTGATAGAAGCTTTTTCAATTTGGAAGATGGTAAGGTAGAACCGGATAAAGAAGTTTCTCGGGCTGAATTTGTAGGTTGGTTGATTGGATTGTCAAATGATCTGGATCGTGGTTTTGATCGTAATGACAGCGACGAACCTGTTACTTACTCCGATGTTTCTGCTACCCACCCTTATTACGCCGCTATTTCCCAAGCTGCTAACATGAAGCTTATACCAGCAACTACTCGCTTTGAGCCTGATCGCGCTATTACACGAGCAGAAGCGCTAGAATTCCTCTTGCAAACCTTGCATTTAGAAGCATTATTAAATAAATCAGATGCCTTCCAATCTCCATACCCAGACGTAAAAACAGAACAGGTTCCTGCTTTTTCTATTGCATATGCCTTAGGTTATCTGAAAACACCAAAAGGAACAAATGCGGAACCAACTAAAACAGTCACGCGTGCAGAAGTGGCAGAGATGATCTATCAGGTTTATCAACAGAACGAACAGTAATAGATGTAGAACAAAGCAAAACTCCCTCTCATAATTAAGAAGAGGGAGTTTGTGCTGATGACCAATGAATATTCGATATAACTAAGATGTCTTAAAAGTCCGGTGCAATATGCTTAGATTCCATAAACGTAAATAAGGTCTCATCTTCAAATTGCGTAATAAATAATTTTAAATTGTACTTCAAATTTACTTCATACGGAGTAAGCAAATCATTGCCACGTCCATCTCGTAAAATGCGAATCGTTGGGCGATGACAGCATTCTGGATCTACTTTACAGACTACGCCGCCTTCCCCGTTGTTGAGCACGACACCACTACCCAGTGGAAAGACAGCAATATGCTTGCGGAAGGCATCCACCAAATGGTGATGGAATAGAAAGCCGCCAGAGCCAAGCAAGTATTCAAGTGCATCTTGTGGCATATAACGTCTTCGCCAAGGTCTAGGGGTAGTTAAAGAATCGTATATGTCGCAAATGGCTACGATTTGGGCATAATCATGGAATTTGTCTCCTTGTAGCTTTTGGGGATAGCCACTTCCATCCATTCGCTCATGATGTTGAAAAGCCACGTGAGCAGACAATAACGAAATGTCGTGTTGTTTACGAATGATATCAAAGCCAAGGCGTGTATGCTCTTTTGCCTGCTCCATTTCTGCTTCGTTCCAACGTTCGTTCTTGTCTAACAATTCTTTTGGCAGGTACGTTTTGCCAATGTCGTGTAACAGGGCCCCAATTCCCAAATCACGCAGCTGCGTAGTGTTGTAGCCAAGCGACATGCCAACAGCTGTAGCCATGACCGCAACGTTAACACTGTGATGATACATTGCTCCTGAATGAGAGGAGATGTTAGCTAGATGAATCATGATTTCTTTGGCTCCAGATAGATCATTTAAAATCTTATGAAAGACCTGCTGGAAATGCATGCCCATGTCTTTGACAGAGACGCGACGAGCTACTTTATTGGTATTACGCAATTGTTGCACGGTTTTATGTATGACTTCCAAAGCATCTTGTCTTGTCTCTGGTCGTATAACATCTTCTACCTCAATATCTGATGTGTGGGGATCATCAATATAGACGGAATCAATTCCCATGCGTGTTAGACCACTTACGAGTCTCGCGTTTAACTGCATACCTGCTCCAAGTAGAACTTTACCATCATCTGTAAAAACGGTCCTTCCCAATTTCATCCCAGGCTGAACATGTCGCAATGAGACTAGGCGCATGCAAGAACCCTCCCTTGCTGTAAGATACTACCCCATTTTAAAAAAATTATGGACAAATGGGAATAGGATATTCGGTTTTCCCTTGACTAACCTTACCGGATATGGGACTCTAAAGAAAAACTTCTATAATATACACGCAAATTTATTAAATAAAATCAAGTCTTTCTTTTTAGAATGATGTTGATCTAACTGAGTAATCATTTGGAGATGATGGCTAATGCGTTGCCCATTTTGTGAATTTAATGGAACTCGGGTGTTAGATTCCCGCCCATTTAATAACAACAAATCAATCAGACGCCGTCGAGAGTGTGAAGACTGCGGCAGAAGATTCACTACATTTGAAATGGTAGAAGAAACACCTCTTTTAATCATTAAAAAGGATGGAACAAGAGAAGAGTACAGCCGCGATAAAATTTTACGTGGATTAATTCGTGCTTGCGAAAAGCGGCCTGTGACATTGGAAATATTAGAAAATATTGTGAATGAAATCGAACGAGAACTACGTAGCCAGGGAAAAGCGGAAGTCCCTAGCAAAGAAGTAGGAGAAATGGTCATGGAGCGCCTGTACCATGTGGATGAGGTAGCTTATGTCCGATTTGCTTCTGTTTATCGCCAATTTAAAGATATTAACGTATTTATGCGAGAATTGGAAGAGTTATTGGAACAAGCGCGGAATCAGCCGCCTAAAATGAATAGGTCGGAATAGATAACTTTTTTGTCCGAGCTTCCAAACCTCTCCTACGTACCACGACAGAAGAAATGATATAATAGAGAAACTATGAACGTAAGGAAGGGTTTTGGTCGATGCGTGTCATGTGGAACGAGCTTGCGCCCAACGATCGCTATTTAGTGAGATTCATAAGGCCGTTGAGTATGATGGAGATGGGGTTTGTTACCCATCTTTATTTGCCCTTACTAGGGGTGTCCTCTTATTCGCTGTATCAATTATTAATGCACGAGGTGGATGAAAAGAGTGGAGCAGCAAGCGAGGGAACGCACCGGAGTCTGATGATGATGACATCCCTGCCGCTAGATCGCTTATTGCAAGCCAGAGAACGTCTAGAAGCGATGGATTTATTAAAGGTCCGCCGTCGTGAGAATCGCGAACACGACTTTTTTTATGAGTATATGGTAATGCCACCGCTAACTCCCGCCCAATTTTTTCAGGAAGATATCCTTCCTGTTATGTTGTTGAATCAAGTAGGCAAAGTAAAATACGAGCAGATTCGTCGTACCTTTGCTGATCAGATATGGAGTAACCTAGCGGAGGAGTATCCGTATGAAGAAGATGTAACCAAGCGTTTTTATGAGGTATATCACAACTTGTCAGCCTCTGAGCTAGAAATTCGTCCTGGATCGGAAACGGATCGGTTCTTTGCTCACATGCAAGAGAAGCATCCTACCGCTTCCCTATCTAACCATTATGAGGCGGAGCCAGATAAACAGTTGGATTTATCCTTTTTAAGGGCTAGTCTACCTGGTCATGTAAAAGCCTCTGAGGTCGTGACGCAGGAAACCATTCCGTTTTTTTATCAGTTGCTCTCCTTCTATCAGGTGGACAGCTATTTACTAAGCCAAGAGCTTCGGGATTGGAATCTTTTTGACTCAAAAGGAACCCTAAGCACGGACTTATTGCGTAAACGACTCCGGGAACGTTATGCAGATAACCAATTAACACGTGAGCGTCGTTCTTTAGCTGATGCTTATATGGAACATCTCTGTCCAGGGAAAATTCCAGCGCCGGGCACGGAAATCTTTTTACGAGCCTGTCGAGAGCTCTCCCCGCTGGTCGTATTGGAGCAAGCGGTGGGAGGTAGAATTTCTCGGGCGTATTTGGATCGAGCGGAGACTTTGGTCTTTGGCGATGCCATGCCAGCTGAAGTCGTCAATGCTTTGTTGTTATATGCAATGCGTGAAACAAAAATGGAATTACCAAAAGCTTACGTAGAAACCATTCGGGATAGCTGGAAAGCCAAAGCGATCTCCACCGCTGAGGAAGCAGTGAAGGTCATTTTGGAACGGGCAGAGGCCAAGAGCCAAGCTATGGAAAATCAGAGTGGACAATCATCGGCGGGTTCGACTAAAGGTGGATTATCCCCCAATCGTAATCGGCGCAGTAATTCGCGAGCTTTGTTGCAGGATAAACTGCCTGCTGCTGTACAGCGACAGTTGGATCGTGAGGAAGCAGAAGCGGTTGAAACTGATCAGAAAAAGCGCGTAAGACAAGCCAAAAAAACCATTATGGATGATCCAGAGCTGAAGGAATTGTATGAATCACTACGACAGCCAAAGAAGGGAGGCGAGCATTAGATGGAACCTTTGCGCCAATTTATGGAGGAGCTTGCTAAGCGCACACCTCGTCATATTTTAAGCCCTGAAGAACAGTTGGATAAAATGATGCGTTCGTCTCTCTATCTGAAATCCTTTCAGCAGAAGCATCCTGAATTAACCCGAGATGATTTGTTTCGCTCCCTTTCTGCTGTGTATGAATCGGTGAAGGAGCATTATTACTGTGAGAAGTGCCCAGGGCTGGCTGAATGTCCTAATTTGGTGAAGGGGCACACCAATCAGTTGCAGGTACAAAATAATCATATTGTTACCGCATTAAGTCCCTGTGACAAGCAATTAGCTCATGAAGAAACGCAACGTACGCGTAAAATGATGCGGAGCTACTATGTGTCTGAGGAAACGCTTCAAGCTAGCTTTCATCATATGGATATGGACGATTCCAATAAAGAAGCGATTCGTCAGGCAATGCGTTTTTGTCGAGAAATGAAAGGTGACAAGAAGCAGGCAACAAGGGGCTTGTATGTTCACGGAGGCTTTGGGGTTGGTAAAAGCTATCTGATGGCTGCCGTCGCACGTGAATTGTCGGAGAGTAACATTTCTTCCTTAATGGTCTATGTTCCTGATTTCATTAGAGAGGTGAAGGAGTCTCTTTCTGATCAATCCTATGTCGGTAAGCTGGAGCTTCTAAAGGAGATTCCAGTTCTGATCCTAGATGATCTAGGTGCGGAGAATGTAACTCCCTGGATTCGTGATGAAGTAATTGGTGTAATTTTAAATCAGCGAATTAACAATCATCTGCCAACATTGTTTGCTTCTAACTATTCACTCGAAGAATTGGAAGAGCATTTTGCGATTAGTAATGGTTCACGTATTGAAGTAACCAAGGCGCGTCGTATTCTGGAAAGGATTCGCCATTATGTCGAGGTTGTTGAGATTGAAGGAAATAATCGTAGAAAAAGATAAGCTTTCTCTCTAATGATTGCCTAGAGGCAGATAGATAGTCATGTAACCCGAGTATTGGACAAGTAGATGAGCCCTTTACTCGGGTTCTTTTGTATGGATCAAGGTCATCTCACCTAATTTTTTTGCGGATAGAAAGGGGAGAATGTAATTCTAGATAATGTCCTTTTGAAAAAGACACAGAAGGCTTGAATATAAATTTGACACTGAAATAATAAAAGACAAATGTACACCCTAGAAATACATATAAAGATAGGTGATCAGTTGTTCCAAAATTCGAAATAGGGAGTACAATACTTATTATAAAAGGACTTATAGTGACTGACTACTATGAATTAACTGATCATACTGAAAAATTTTGTGTTTGGTGTGTGGACATTATGGGGCTCATGTGGTACTTTTAAAACTAGAATAGGAAGATGATTGCACGGCAAGAACAGTATAGAAATGTGCATACAGAGAGGACAAATGTTTCTCTGGAAAGAGATATGCAGTCCTATCTTCCTTACCATATGTAATGTTCATATCGCATTTAATAAGATAAAAAAGACCAAGATACCTATGGAGGGATAAAGGATGTCCAGCAGAGGATTGCAAGAGTTTTTACATGGAAATTTAGCGGAACTAAAAAGCAAAGGCCTATACAACGTTATTGATCCTTTAGAGAGTGCCAATGGACCTGTCATTACCATAAAAGGCCAAAAACTGGTTAACCTTTCTTCCAACAACTATCTGGGTTTGGCAACAGATGAACGCTTGAAAGAAGCTGCTCACCAAGCGATTGATAAATATGGTGTGGGAGCAGGTGCCGTTCGCACCATTAACGGGACGTTGGATATCCACATTACTTTAGAAAAAACATTAGCGGATTTTAAACATACAGAGGCGGCTATCGCTTACCAGTCTGGGTTTAACTGTAATATGGCAGCTATTTCTGCTGTGATGGATAAAAATGATGCAATTTTATCAGACGAATTAAACCATGCGTCCATTATTGATGGATGTCGTTTATCCAAAGCAAAAACGATTCGCTATAACCACTCTGATATGGCTGATCTTCGCCAAAAAGCAAAAGAAGCGAAGGAATCTGGCTTGTACAATAAAATCATGGTGATTACAGATGGCGTCTTCTCGATGGATGGAGATATTGCTAAACTACCAGAAATTGTAGAGATTGCTGAAGAATTTGATTTGATTACGTATGTGGATGACGCTCACGGATCTGGTGTCCTTGGTAAAGGGGCTGGAACAGTAAAGCATTTTGGCTTATCTGACAAAGTAGACTTTCAGATTGGTACGCTGTCAAAAGCAATCGGGGTAGTAGGTGGTTATGTAGCTGGTAAACAAGAGCTGATCGATTGGCTTAAAGTACGTAGTAGACCTTTCTTGTTCTCCACTTCCCTTACACCAGGAGATGTTGGGGCGATTACAAAAGCTATCCACATTTTGATGGAAAGCACCGAATTGCATGATCGTCTATGGGAGAATGGCAACTATCTGAAAAAGGGTCTGAAGGAGCTAGGCTTTAACATCGGAGAAAGCGAGACTCCAATCACACCATGCATTATTGGTGAGGAAGTAAAAACACAAGAATTTAGCAAGCGTTTGTATAAAGAAGGTGTTTATGCAAAAGCGATTGTATTCCCGACAGTCGCTCAAGGAACGGGACGTGTCCGCAATATGCCAACTGCGGCGCATACGAAAGAAATGTTAGATCAAGCGTTGGCCGCTTACAAAAAAGTAGGGAAAGAAATGGGAATAATTTAACCCTACTGGACAATAGGAACAACAGGAAAGAAAGGGGTCAACCCACATGAAAAGAATAATGGTAACAGGAGCGCTTGGACAAATTGGCTCTGAGTTGGTCACAAAGTTACGTAGTGTATATGGAACAGAGTCTGTTATTGCCACTGATATTCGTCACGGTGAAGGGCAAGAGGGGCCATTTGAGATTTTAGATGTAACAGATGCGAAAGCCATGCATGATATTGCTGCAAAATATAAGGTGGATACGATGATGCATCTGGCAGCTCTGTTATCTGCGACAGCGGAAGCAAAGCCATTGCTCGCTTGGAATTTAAATATGGGCGGACTGGTGAATGCACTAGAAGTAGCTAGAGAGCTGAATTGCCAATTCTTTACGCCAAGTTCAATCGGTGCATTTGGACCAACAACACCAAAAGATAATACACCACAGGACACAATCCAGCGTCCTGTTACCATGTATGGGGTGAACAAGGTTTCTGGAGAGTTGTTGTGCGATTATTACTACCAAAAGTTCGGAGTAGATACGCGCGGTGTACGTTTCCCAGGGTTGATTTCCTACGTAACGCCTCCAGGTGGCGGAACAACTGACTATGCTGTGGAAATATATTATGAGGCGATTAAAAACGGTCGTTATACCTCATACATTAAAAAAGGTACCTATATGGATATGATGTATATGCCAGACGCACTAGCTGCAATCATTAATCTAATGGAAGCAGATGCGTCCAAATTACAGCATCGTAACGCCTTTAATGTTACAGCGATGAGCTTTGAGCCAGAGCAGATCGCACAGGAAATTAAAAAGCACATCCCGACATTCGAGATGGATTATCAAGTAGATCCAATCAGACAAGGGATTGCAGACAGTTGGCCAAATTCAATTGACGCTACGGCTGCTACAGCAGAGTGGGGTTTTAAGGCGGAATTTGATTTGGAAAAAATGACAACAGATATGCTTGCCAAGCTTAGAGATAAATTGCAGGTAGTAGTTGGTAGCTAGTAGATAGAGCAGGAACAAGCCATATAGAAGGCTTTAATACGAATGATAGAAAGCAGAGGAGATGCTCGTTCCTCTGCTTTTTAATTTTGTCGTTCTTATTCACTTTCTACAACATGCATATTATTTAGCAGGGAAGCCACCGTCTAAGTTCAATTTCGTTCTAGGGATTATCTTGGTTTACAGCATATCCCGAGTTTGCTTGCATTGCTGCCAATCTCAGCGTCCGGCTCCATTTCATCGAATGATTTAAAGAACAAGCAGGAGATACATCATCGACCACCGAGGTCATTGATATAAAACGTACAGTATTCAAGATACACTTTATACCAAAACTTCAGGTAATTGATAGTTGCTAGAATAATCAGATATTTACACGTCACAAATGTCGCAAAAATGATCATGGATGAAATGAATTGTAAAAAATTAGTTTGTATAGGTTCTAAATATTTACTTCCATTTTTATAATATTATTAATGTTATAAATGGGGGTGAGTATTTCGGCAGTGCTAGAGTCTTTGCTTTACCACATCATAGGAGGGCGTTAAATGACAGAACAGAGTGTCATTAGCAAGATGGTTATAAAGGTATGTGTTGCTGTTGGGATGATGGTTTTGATGGTAGCAGGAACAATGTTTTTTGCTGAGAGTGCATCGGCTCACGGCTATATTGAATCTCCTACAAGCCGAGCATACATGTGTAAACAAGGTAAAAACATTAATTGTGGTCCTATCCAGTATGAGCCTCAGAGCGTAGAAGGTGTGGGCTCCTTTCCACAATCTGGACCACCGGATGGACAGATCACAGGGGCAGGCCACTATCCAGATCTGTATACACAAACCGCTGATCGTTGGAAAAAAGTAACGATGCAGGGTGGAACAAATACGTTTAAGTGGAAATTGGCAGCACTGCATAGCACGAAAGAGTGGAAGTATTACATTACCAAAAAAGGCTGGAATCCAAATAAACCACTTGCTCGCTCTGACTTAGACCTAGCTCCATTTTGCTACTTTAACGATGATGGGAAAAGACCTGCCACTACAGTGAGCCATTCATGCAATGTGCCAACTGATCGTAGTGGTTATCATCTCATTCTGGCCGTGTGGGAGATTGCGGATACCACTAATGCTTTCTATCAAGTGATAGACGTTAATCTAGTCAATAGTGCTACTACTGAACAATCCTCTATTGATATGAGCAAGGCTATTGTAGAACAACAAGCTACTCATGTGGGAATGGTGAGTCCTATCTTTTCTACGGTAAAACAAATTGAACAAGGAAGCATTTTTTCGCGCGCCCAGTGGTTTGCTGGTGATCTGTGTGTACTATGCTGATTAGGCATAAGCCGAATAATGGGTGTCACTAAAACGCCAATTATTCGGCTTTTTTGAGTCAAAAAACCTATGCAAAACATTTTATTTAGTAATAACATACATCTAGTTCTTTTATCCTAATGCTGTGTACATAGAAAATTCATACAGGAAAGAATGACTGTTTCCATCTTTTAACTAACATTTGTCCAAAATCCTAGCTCTTTCATTAAAAAAAGATCAGATTAAAAATGTGACTATTGTAGTGTGATAATTCAGTCGTAAAGAATCTATCAAATATACTACCAATTTTAATAAAATAATAAATGTTACAAAGTATTTAGTACAACCTGAAAAATTACATATTACATACTGGGAGGTAGACAAAAATGGCATTGCAATGGAATAAATTTTTGGGAAAAAGCTCTGTAGCTTTTGGAATAACTCTAGCGGCTATGGCTGGAACGATGGTATTTGCAAGTAGTGCATCTGCACACGGATACATTGAATCACCAACAAGTAGAGCTTTATTGTGCAAGCAAGGACAAAACAGTGGCTGCGGTCAAGTTCAATATGAACCACAAAGTGTAGAAGGGGTAGGTAATTTCCCACAATCTGGCCCTAAAGATGGGCAGATTACAGGGGGAGGCAAATATACTGAACTCTTTGCACAAACAGATAGTAGATGGCAAAAAGTAGCCATGCAGGGTGGGAAAAATACTTTTACATGGAACTTGACTGCTCCTCACTCTACCGGTGACTGGAAATATTACATAACCAAAAAAGATTGGAATCCAAATAAACCAGTAGGTCGCGATGATCTTGAGCTTATTGGCAAGTTTAACGATGGTGGAAAGGTTCCGCCTAAATCTGTTTCCCATGTCATTAACGTACCAACGGATCGTAACGGCTACCATATTATTCTAGGTGTTTGGGAAATTGCTGACACAGGGAATGCTTTTTATCAAGCAATTGACGTAAATTTGAAGAACGATGGTAATCCAACAGAACCAGAAGTACAATTGCCAACGATTCCTAGCAATTTGACCTCTCCAGCTCAGACAACAACAAGTATTGAACTGCGTTGGTCAGCTTCCACAGCTTCTGAAGGTATCAAAGAATATGAAGTATATCGCAATAGTCATCTAGTAGGTACATCAAGCCAAGCTTATTATGAAGACAAAGAATTGACTATTGATACAGCTTACACGTATACCGTTCGTTCCGTTGATTTTGCTGGCAACAAATCTGATATGTCTAAGCAAATAACAGTAAAAACAAGTAAAGAAGACGAAAAGGTAGAATTACCAACGGTACCAGACAATTTGGTTTCCCCAGCAAAAACGAAATCTACAGTTGATTTAAGTTGGTCAGCTTCCACAGCTACCCATGGTATTCACGCATATGAAGTGTATCGTGATGGTCGACTTGTAGGTACGACTAGAGAAACATCCTACACAGATAAGGATTTAAAAGCAAACACAGCATACTCTTATACGGTGGTAGCTGTCGATCATACAGGTAATAAATCTGCTTTCTCCAAAGCAGTAACTGTTCGTACAGAAAAAGATGAGGATGAGAACAACAACGGAACTTGGAACAAAGACAACGTTTATAATAATGGCGATCGTGTCATGTATGACGGAGTAGAGTACGAAGCACAGTGGTGGACTCGTGGTGAACGTCCTGACAATGCGGATGTATGGAAGCAAGTTGGCGATGTCGTACAAAAATGGAACAGCGACAAAGCATACCAGGGTGGGGTACAAGTATCCTACGAAGGTAATACTTATCAAGCGAAATGGTGGACAAAAGGCGAAGAGCCAAGCACATCCTCTGTGTGGACACTCGTACGATAAGGAACGAAGTCAGTAAAAGAATTGGATAAGAAAAGGACCATTCAACAGCCCTCTGATATGCTCCCCTAAAGGTAGACAGGTGAAATAATAAAACCTGCTACTGTGAGGGGAGCTTTTTCATGCCTAAAGTACAATATGGTGCGCCAGAGAAATTCGCCATCCTACAAGAAGTTGAAAGTGGCCAGTGGGGTCTTATGGCTACAGTTAAAAAATACGGGATTAACAAATCAACCTTAGCGAAATGGCGAGGTCGTTATGAAGTGTATGGATACGAAGGGTTAGAGGTTCGAACCCACAATAGAAGTTATTCTGCGGAACTAAAGCTTCAAGCGGTGAGGGATTATCTCTATGGGGGATTGTCACAATATCAGACCATCGATAAGTACAAGATAGCCAGCCGAACACAACTCTCCAACTGGGTAAAGAAGTATAATGGTCATAGCAGCTTAAAAACCTATACAGGGGGAGTGAAAGCTATGACGAAAGGTCGATCTACAACTTGGCAGGAGAGGATTGATATTGTTCTTTATTGTCTTACCCATCATCATGACTATCAAAAGACAGCGGAGCAGTACCAGGTCTCCTACCAACAAGTGTACCAATGGGTAAAGAAGTATGAAAATGACGGTCAGGATGCTTTACAGGATGGGCGGGGAAGAAAAAAAGCGCTTGAGGAGTTAACCGAAGCGGATCGCCAAAAGTTCGCAATGAAAAAGCTGGAGTATGAAAATGAGCGGCTTCGAGCAGAGAATGCTTTCTTAAAAAAGTTACAGGAAATCGAAAGGTGGCGACGTTAAGCCAATATCGGCAGGAGAATGTCTACCTTGCCATTCAAGCTGTTTGGCAAGAAGAACAATGTAGCGTGCAGGTATTGTGTGAAATCGCAAAGATTTCACGGTCAAGCTATTACAAATGGCTCAATCGCAAAACCAGTTCTCGTGAACTGGAAAATCAACAACTCACTGATGCCATGCTCTCGTTATACGAGAAGGTTGATGGCATCTACGGGTACCGTCGGTTAACCCTCCATTTGCGCCGCCAGACCCAGCGACGGATCAATCATAAGCGAATACAACGCCTTATGAAGAAAAGAGGAATCCAATCGGTGATCCGCAGAAAGAGAAAAAAATATGCGCGTTCAGCTCCACAGCAAGTTGCTGAGAATCTGTTAAATCGTAAGTTTTATGCGAAAACACCGAATGAGAAGTGGGTAACCGATATAACGGAATTCAAGTACGGAAGTGGCCAGAAGGCCTATTTAAGTGCTATCTTAGACCTTCATGATAACTCGATTGTCTCCTATGTTTTAGGCCATTCCAATAACAATAGCCTTGTGTTTAAAACAGTGAATTTGGCCTTGCAAGCGGTACCAGGAAGTAAGCCTATGCTTCATAGTGATCGAGGTTTTCAATATACCTCTTTCAGGTTCAAAAAGTTATTTGCCGACAAACTAACCCACAGCATGTCCCGAGTTGGCAGGTGTATTGATAACGGTCCAATGGAAGCGTTCTGGGGAACCCTTAAATGTGAGAAGTATTATTTGCATTCATATAGTGCCTTCGAGGAACTTAAGAAAGACATTGATGACTACATGTACTTTTACAATAACGACCGATTACAGGTAAAACTAAACAGCCTTAGTCCAATGGAATACAGAACTAAGGCTGCTTAACTGTTTTTTATTTTTTGTACTGTCTACTTGACAGGGTGCAGTTCACTTTTTAGCATTTTTTTGGAGTTATACCATAATGGAAACAAAGGTTATTGTATGTAGTCTATTTTGTAATCATCGGTCATTTCTTTTTCATCCCTAACAACTTCTGGTAGTATGGTGTATAGAAGCAGGAAGATTACCCCAGATAGGGTTGAAGATGTACGGAGGAACAAATAATGAACAGAAGATATCTTGCCATTTATGAAGAGATTAGACAGGGGATTATGGAAGGAGTGTATCCTCCTGGGGAAAAATTGCCTTCTGAGAACGATTTTTGCAAAAAATTCGAGACCAGTAGGGGTACGATTCGCCGTGCATTGGATATGTTGGCAGAAGAAGGACTTGTCAACAGCATGCATGGAAAAGGTGTCTTTGTTTTAGACCAAAATATGATTAGCTTTTCTTTTGGCGGACTGGTAAGTTTTAAGGAAGCTAATGAAAATAGCGGGCAGGTCTTTTCTACAACAGTTCCTTACTTTACGGAGCTTGATATTGATCAAAAATTGGAGCAAAAAACACACCTACCAAATGGCATGCCCGTGTATCATTTCTATCGTGTAAGAAAGCTGGACGGGGAAAAGGTCATTTTGGATATCAACTATTTTAGCAAGGAAAAGTGCGAAGGCCTGACCCCTGAGATAGCTGAGAAATCAATCTATGAGTATGTAGAGAGTGATTTGGAATTAAAAATTGGCTTTGCACAAAGAGTGATTCAAGTAGAGCAAGCGACAGGAAAAGACCGAGAGTATCTGGATTTGAAAGCATTTGAATTTGTTGTTGTGGTTCGTAACTATGTACATTTGTATGACGGTACGCTATTTGAATATACAGAGTCGCGCCATCGTCCAGATCGGTTTGTGTTTACAGATTTCGCACGGAGACGATGAATGACTGAAGAGAGTACGTTTTTTAATTCCATCATCCAAAATTCGTTCATTTTCATAACAAAACCCTCCCAATTCATCTATTACTTTTAGCTTACTTGAGTTGGGAGGGGGTAGTCTAATCTATCTTGTCTTTTTCCAAACTGCCTTAGCGAAATAAGCTATCATTGCCTTTATGTTGTTACTCTATAAGCATTCGGAAGTTTTTCTCACCCATCGACACTGTCTCCATACCTATTTCATTAGCATATTTGACATCAGAAAGTAACACGTTGTCCTGCAATACATGATCAAAACGCTCCAGCGCTTCTTTTAACTGAGCATCAACATCAAGAGTAAGACTCACCCGTTTTTCAATTGGTAAATTCAGCTTCTTGCGGTAATCCTGAATCGCACGTATGACTTCGCGTACAAAGCCTTCCTGCTCTAGTTCCTCCGTTATCGTCGTATTCAAAGCAACGTTGATTTGATAGCCGGACGCGGAAGCAAAGCCTTCTTTTCCTTGTTTTTCAACGAGTAGCTCATCCAGTGTAATATGAATTCCTTCGTCTAAAATGGTGACATCCAAGAAGCCACTATCGACTGTTTGTTTCGCTTCGGATGCGGACAGATGTTTTAAATGATTTTGAAGAGGAGCGACGAATTTTCCATATTTTTTTCCGGCAATTTTTAAATTTAGTTTTAAATGGTAGGTAACGAAGCCGCTGACGCTTTTTTCAACTCGGATATCTTTTACGTTGATTTCATCTTTGATGATGTCCATGAATCGGTTCAGGTTGAAATCGCGGTCTATTGACACAATAAGCTCGGACAAAGGCTGACGAGTCTTGATTCCGGTTTCGTTCCGGATGTTTCGAGCTAGCTCCACGATTTGACGTGCGGTTTCCATGTCGTTTTCGAGAGTTGCGTCGATAACTGCTTCGTTCACCTTCGGATAATCCGCTAGATGGACACTTCCTTCGCCACCAATGTTGTTAAAGATGTCCTCTGCAATGAGCGGCGCATACGGTGCGATCATCCGTGATAGCGTCAATAACACTTCGCGCAGTGTCTGGTATGCGGACACCTTGTCTTCTGTCATTTCGCTGCCCCAAAAACGGTTACGAGAGCGACGGATGTACCAATTGCTTAACTCGTCGATGAACGATTCCATTTGCTTTGCCGGATTCAGAAAATCATTAACTTCAAGCCCCTTCAACACGTTTTGCAGGGTTGAATGTAACCTCGAAAGGATCCAACGGTCTAATTCATTCATATAAATTTGCTGTGGATAGTCTTCAGGCTTATATTGATCAATTGTCGCATAAAGCGAGTAGAAAGCATGCGTGTTATTAATCGTATCAATCACTTTAAACTTCGCTTCGGCTACGATCTGTTTCGTAAACCGCTTGCTGTTCCACGGTGCACTGTCAGACAGAAGTGCCCAGCGGAATGCATCCGCTCCAAATTCTTCGATAATATCCCAAGGATCAATGACATTCCCTTTGCTTTTGGACATCTTTAGACCGTTTTCATCTAGTACGTGTCCAGTTGAAATAACCGCTTTGTATGGCGATTTTCCGTTATATAGTGTTGATACCGCCAGCAAGCTGAAGAACCAGCCTCTGGTTTGGTCGATGCCTTCGGAGATGATATCGGCAGGATACTGCTCATGGAAGAGTTTCTCGTCGCCAAAGGGGTAATGGTACTGGGCAAACGGCATCGAACCACTGTCAAACCACACATCGACGACTTCAGGCGTTCTTTTCATTGTACCGCCGCAAGAGCAGCGCAATGTAACATCATCCACAAAAGGTTTATGCAGCTCCAAGCTCTCATCGATTGGCTCTACTGACCTTTCGTGTAGGTCTTTACGACTTCCCGGCGCATACTCGGATCCGCAATCAGGGCAAAGCCAAATGTTCAGCGGAGTACCCCAGTAGCGATTCCGGCTGATATTCCAATCGACGAGCTCTTCCAGAAATTTCCCAAAACGTCCTTCGCGTAAATGAGAGGGGTACCAGTCGATTTTGCTATTGTTTTCGATTAACTGGTCTTTAACTGCGGTCGTTTTGATGAACCAGCTTTCCATCGCATAGTAGAGCAGAGGAGATTTACAGCGCCAGCAAAAAGGATAGCTGTGCTCATAACGTTCCTTGGAGAATAGTAGATTGCGGTAGGACAAGTTTTTCACAATATCGACATCGCAATCTTTGACAAAGCGTCCGGCGTAATCAGTGACTTGATCAGTGTATCGTCCAGACAAGTTTACTACGCTCACGAAATCCAATCCGTGCTGACGGCTTGTGCGGTAATCGTCTTCCCCGTGTGCTGGTGCTGTATGAACAATACCAGTACCGCTTGCATCGCTAACATAGTCGGCATCTACGATAATATGACCTTTGTTAACGCTGATATAACAAAAGGGTGGCTCATAAGCAGTACCTACGAATTCCAACCCTTTATGAGTAGACAAGATCTCATAGTCCTCTTTCAAAACTTTTTCTACAAGATTTTTTGCAACCACGTATACTTCACCGTTCTGTTTTACTCTAACGTAGTCGATATCTTTGTTTATCGCTAAGGCCGTATTGGCTGGAAGTGTCCACGGCGTTGTCGTCCATGCGAGGAAGATGTCCTCCCCATTTTTGCTTCTAAATTTCACCGTAGCACTCAAATCTTTAACGTCTTCATAGCCTTGCGCCACTTCATGAGAACTTAGTGTCGTTTGGCAGTCAGGACAATATGGGCTGACGCGGTGACCTTTGTACAACAGTTCTTTTTTATGAATTTCTGACAAGATGTGCCAAACGCTTTCGATATAATCATTAGTCAACGTAACGTAGGGGTTATCCATGTCTGTCCAATAAGCAATTGCGTCTGTAAGCTCGCGCCATTGCTTCTCGTATTCGAACACACTACTTTTACATTGTCCCACGAATTCGGCTACTCCGTATTTTTCGATCTCTTGTTTTCCCGATATGCCCAATTGCTTCTCCACGCCCAGCTCGACGGGAAGACCGTGTGTGTCCCATCCAGCTTTGCGGACGACACGGTATCCAGACATCGTTTTATAGCGTCCGATGAAATCTTTAATGACGCGTCCGAGGACGTGACCGATATGAGGCTTTCCATTTGCTGTAGGAGGCCCTTCATAAAACACGAAGTTCGGTTTGCCTACCCGGTTATCAATTGATTTTCGAAACGTATCGTTTTGTTTCCATTGATTCAAGACACGCAACTCACGAGTCCTTGCTTTTTCTTTCACATCAACTTTTCTCATGCTTTTCATCCTTTCTCCATCCATATAAATTATGGGGTAGGGCTAGAAAAACAAAAAAATCCCGCCCCGTAAGGGACGAGATTTCATCTCGCGATACCACCCTTGTTCCGAAATAATCATAAAACCATGATCTCTCGGCACCTCGTCTACGTACCATCATACGCGTCCCTTGTAACGGCAGGATCCCGGGTTAGCTTAATTACATACCTTCAGCTTTCCTTCTCGGAGAGGATTTTCGGCTAAGTCTTGAACGTTGGCTTTCAGCGCAAGGCCAACTCTCTGGGGAACAAGGGATTTAGCTTACTCGTTCTCGTCAATGAATTTACTCTGATCATTCTGTTACCTCCTTTTTACACGACTTTCAATAAAATGTCAAACAGGTTAACTCTGTTACATTTCTACGTGTTCGGGCCATCCTACAATCAACAATAAGAATTAAATGTTATGATGCGAGGCTCATTATCAAGAACTCTGATTGGGAATAAATTCTTAGTATAACTTGTATAAACAAGTGTTTACAAACTTGTTTATACAAGTTATACTAAGGTCAATAAAACCGATGAAAGCGATTCCAAAGGGAGGTACATCTATGAGTGTTAGCAAAAAGTCCGTAGAAGAGATCATTGTAGCGCTTGGCGGTAAAGAGAATATTGTAACCGCTTCACATTGCGTAACACGCTTACGTCTTGCTTTGCTGGATGAGGAGAAGGTCCAGAAAGAAGAGTTAGACAATATTGATTTGGTGAAAGGATCTTTTTCCGCCAATGGACAGTTCCAGGTTGTCATTGGCCCTGGTGTAGTTGATAAAGCTTATGTTCATTTACTAGAGATTACCGGTCTAGAGCAAGCTTCTAAACAGGAATTGAAAGATGCTGCGGAACACAATTTGAACCCGATACAACGAGCGATTAAGACATTAGCTGATATTTTCATACCGATCCTACCTGCGATTGTAACGGCTGGTTTATTAATGGGGATCAACAATGTTTTGACCGGCAAAGGAATCTTCTTCCCAGAACAATCTCTCATTCAGGTGTATGCTCAATGGAGGGACCTAGCGGATGTCATTAATCTCATTGCTAATACGTCCTTCGTATTCTTACCTGCTTTAATCGGTTGGTCAGCTGCCAAACGCTTTGGTGGTAGTGAACTTCTTGGGATGGTACTTGGATTAATGCTCATTCATCCTGATTTGTTAAATGCTTGGGGATACGGCGATGCGGTTGCTAAGGGAACGGTGCCGTACTGGAATTTATTTGGACTAAGCGTAGAAAAAATCGGGTATCAGGGTCAAGTGTTACCTGTTCTGGTTTCAGCGTTTTGTTTAGCTAAGGTTGAACAGTTTATGAACAAGCGTGTACCAGATGCTTTCAAGCTATTATTAGTAGCTCCTGTGACATTATTAGTAACAGGGCTCTTGTCCTTCATCGTTATTGGCCCTTTAACCTTCTCGATCGGAAACGTAATTACCAATACTTTTGTTGGGATTTTTGATAATTTTGCGGTGGTTGGTGGTTTAATTTATGGTGGCTTCTATGCCTTGTTGGTTGTAACAGGCATGCATCATACTTTTCTTGCTGTTGACCTGCAGTTGATCGCAAGTGTGGGCGGAACCTTCTTGTGGCCGATCTTGGCACTTTCTAACATCGCTCAAGGCTCTGCGGCATTTGCTACTATGTTTGTGACCCGTGATGAAAAGCTAAAAGGCTTGTCTCTTACATCAGCGATTTCTGCTTTCCTGGGAATTACGGAACCAGCTATGTTTGGGGTAAATCTGCGGTTACGTTATCCGTTTATCGCTGCGATGATTGGGTCCGCTATCGGTGCCGTCTTTATTACGGTCAATAAGGTAAAAGCAGCTTCCATTGGTGTAGGTGGTTTGCCAGGCTTCTTGTCCATCTTTCCACAAAATTGGGGTCCGTTCTTTGTCGGAATGGCAATCGCTTTGGTTGTTCCTTTTGTCATTACGATTGTGTTTGGCAAAATGCGCAACAAAAAGGTAGAAGAAGATGGTACAAAAGCAGTGGCGTAACGATTAACTCATACGGCACATACTCAGCGCACAATACAACTCGACTAAGCCCTACGAAAATGGTGGTGTAAACAATGCAACAAACATGGTGGAAGAAAGCCGTTGTCTATCAGATTTATCCGAAAAGCTTTCTCGATACAACAGGTAGTGGCATCGGGGATTTAGAAGGAATTACTCGGCGGCTGGATTATTTACAGCAATTAGGTGTGGATGTGATTTGGTTAACACCTATTTATGCATCTCCACAAAAAGATAATGGCTATGATATCAGCGATTACTATACGATCAATCCCGAGTATGGAACAATGGAAACGTTTGAACAGCTGTTACATGAAGCCCACCAACGTAACATCAAGCTGATTATGGATATCGTTGTGAATCATACTTCTATTGAGCATGAATGGTTTAGAGAAGCAGCTTCTTCTAAAGAAAACCGGTATCGTGACTATTACATTTGGAAAGATGGTGTAGCTGGTAACCCTCCAACAAATTGGCAGTCCAAATTTGGTGGGAATGCTTGGGAATGGGACGAACGAACAAAGCAATACTATTTACATTTGTACGATGTGACGCAAGCCGATTTGAATTGGGAAAATCCTACCTTACGACGCGAAATCTACGATATGATGCATTTTTGGTTGAAAAAAGGTGTCGATGGCTTCCGGCTAGATGTCATTAATGTCATCTCCAAAGATCAGACATTCCAAAATGATACGCTACAAATCCCAATGGAAGATGGACGCCGTTTTTATACAGATGGCCCTCGTATCCACGAATATTTAAAAGAAATGAATGAGCAAGTTTTTGCACACTATCCTCAAATATTGACGGTTGGAGAGATGTCGTCTACAACGATTGATAATTGCATCCGATATACCAATCCAGAGGAAAATGAACTGAGTATGGTCTTTACTTTTCATCATTTGAAGGTCGATTATCCGAACGGACAAAAGTGGGCTACAGGTGAGCTTGATTTTGGCAAATTAAAGAGCATTCTCAATGAATGGCAGGTTGGAATGCAGGCAGGTGAAGGCTGGAATGCATTGTTCTGGTGCAATCACGATCAGCCACGTGTTGTCACTCGCTTTGGCGATGATCAGAAGTATCATAAAGAATCAGCGAAAATGCTAGCTACTGCCCTTCATTTTATGCAAGGAACACCATATATTTATCAGGGTGAAGAGTTTGGCATGACTGATCCTGCATTCTCTAGTATTGAGGATTACCGTGATATAGAAACGATTAATGCGTACGAATGGCTCCGTGAAACAGGCGCTCCTGAGCAGGAGATTATGAAGGCGATCCAACAAAAATCTAGAGATAATTCACGTACACCAATGCAATGGACGGATGCTCCCTATGGTGGATTCACGACAGGTACACCTTGGATTAACGTAGCTAATAATTATCCGTCTATCAATGCACAGCGAGCGCAGCAGGATCAGAGTTCCATTTGGTATCACTACCAAAAACTGATTCGATTGCGTAAAAAACATGATGTCATTGCATATGGCGATTTTACGATGATATACAAGGATCATCCGCAGATTTTTGCTTATGTGCGGCAATATGGTTCTGAGCAGTTGGTGGTGGTTACTAATTTCTATGCTGAGCCAACAAAATTTGTGTTGCCACAGGATATTGATAGAACCAGCCCTATGGAAGTAATCCTGACCAACTATCTAGATGTTCCTGATGCACTGGACGAATTTTCGTTGCGTCCATATGAGTCGATTGCGATTTTGATAAAGTAAAGTAGGCATGAAACAGAATGCTCATCCCTTTTCCATTTCGAAAGGGGAAATGGGTATTCTGTTTTTGTGTTTCTATTTGTACTCACAGCCATAGAGCGGTATCATAAAGGGAGAATGGTTGACATAACAAGATCGTCATGTACAACCGATAGAATCCGGTTTGAGAGGATGACAACATGAGTAAAATAATCGTTTTAGCAGAGAAACCCTCGGTGGGTAAAGATATTGCCAGAGTCCTGAAATGTACTAAGCAGGCGAACGGCTACCTAGAAGGCGACAAATATGTGGTGACGTGGGCATTTGGACACCTCGTAACATTAGCTGATCCTGAGGTATATGGAGAGACGTATAAATCATGGAAGCTGGAAGATCTACCGCTATTGCCTTCCCGGCTACAATTGACCGTCATCAGACAGAGTGGAAAGCAATACCAGGTCGTTAAAAATCTGTTAGGTCGTCAGGATATTAAAGAAGTGATTATTGCTACGGATGCTGGACGTGAAGGTGAGCTGGTGGCTAGATGGATTTTAGAAAAAGCCCATGTGAAAAAGCCGATTAAGCGTCTCTGGATTTCCTCTGTAACTGATAAGGCAATCACGGACGGCTTTCGGAACCTACGCGATGGGAAGGAGTACGAGAATCTATATGCTTCTGCTGTAGCTCGTGCGGAAGCTGACTGGTTTGTCGGCATCAATGCAACTCGTGCGCTTACAACGAAGCATAATGCCCAGCTTTCTTGTGGTCGTGTACAAACACCCACTGTGGCTATGATTGCCAAACGTGAGGAGGAGATTCAAAAATTTGTTCCTCGTCCCTATTATGGCGTCCAAGCGATAACAGGTAATGGATTAAAACTTATGTGGCAAGATCAGCAGACAAAAGATATGAAGACTTTTACCAAAGAGAAAGCAGAAAAAGTAGCAACAACTAGTAAAAACAAACAGGCAGAAATTATCGATATCCAGAAGGCAAATAAGAAAAGCTTTGCTCCAGCCTTATACGATCTGACCGAGCTGCAACGTGATGCGAACAAGCGATTTGGTTTTTCTGCAAAGGAAACTCTCTCCGTCATGCAAGGACTGTACGAAACACATAAGGTACTTACCTATCCACGTACGGATTCCCGCTATCTAACGTCAGACATTGTGGCGACAATACCAGATCGGTTGAGGGCTGTTTCGGTTAAACCATACACTACGTTTGCTGCTAAGCTGTTAAAACAGCCTATTCGTGCTGGAAAACATGTAGTAGACGATAGTAGGGTAACTGATCACCATGCGATTATTCCAACCGAGCAAACTGTGTTGATGAGTAAGCTTAGTGACAAGGAACGTAAAATTTATGATCTCGTTGTCAAACGCTTTTTAGCTGTGTTTTATACACCGTTTGAATATGAGCAAATTAGTATTCGTGCCCGCATTGGTGAAGAGGAATTCCTAGCAAAAGGGAAGACCATCACGAGCCAAGGCTGGAAGGAAATCTACGACAACCACTTTGATGAAGAGGAAGTCGGAGATGGACTAACCGAGCAACTCTTACCTACACTACGACAAGGCGAGCAAATGACTATACAGACCGTATCTCCTACTAAAGGGGAAACAAAACCACCAGAACCATTTACAGAGGCAACACTCCTTTCTGCCATGGAGAACCCTGCTCGGTATATGGGACAGGTCGATAAAAATGTAGCAAAAACATTGGGTGACACAGGCGGACTCGGCACAGTTGCTACTCGTGCAGATATTATCGAAAAATTATTTAATAGCTTTTTAATTGAAAAGCGTGGTAAGCACATTCATATCACATCCAAAGGGAAACAATTGCTAGAGCTTGTACCAGAAGAACTGCAATCACCCGCTCTGACTGCGGAATGGGAAGTGAAGCTAGGGGCTATTTCTAAAGGAAGTCTGGCTAAAAACAGCTTCATACAAGAAATGAAGAAATATGCAGAGCAAATCGTTCAACAAATTAAATTCAGCGAGCAAAAATTCCGTCATGACAATCTGACACGTTCCAAATGCCCGGATTGTGGAAAGCTAATGCTTGAGGTGAATGGCAAAAAAGGAAAAATGCTGGTTTGTCAGGATCGTGACTGCGGTCATCGTAAAAATTTATCTAAAGTTACAAACGCGAGATGTCCACAATGTCGGAAAAAGATGGAGATGCGTGGTGAAGGAGAAGGCAAGATATTCGTATGCAAATGCGGTCATCGTGAAAAATTATCTACGTTTAATGACAGACGTAGTAAAGAGAAACAAACGAATGTCTCCAAGCGAGATGTGGCGCAATACATGAAAAACCAACAACGTGACCAAGAGGACCTAGGTAATCCAGCGCTGATGGAGGCACTGAAAAAATTAAAGCTAGACCAGTAATTTTTTTGTAGATAGTAAAAAATATTTCTGTATATGTAGGCGGTCTCTCTCCGAATATTTACTGGAGAGACCGCCTACTTTTATGTCTGTTTTTGCTGGAATAAAAGATTCTAATGGTAGGTAGAGAGTTTTTTAGATTTCTGAAGTTGTCTAAAATATATGTATCCCTATTGTAAGTTTTTTCAGTGGCAATCGGTTTTTTCTATTAAATATAATGTACAAAAATTAAAATATTTTAAAATTTTGTAAAATAACTCTTTACTGGAATTTTTTTCTATTTTATTATTAATTTGCAAGCAGAACTATATAATGGTTTATGTATTGTGTTCTTACAATGAACAAAATTATAAGAGGAGGAACAAAAAATGAAGAAAGATGATATGTTTGATTTGGATATACAGGTGAAAGAGGTAAATCAAGTGCAACCGGACTCAGTAGTGAATAGCCTCATATGTACAATATTTTGCTCAGCTACTTGCTACAGCGGCTGCTGCTAATAAAAACTTGAAGGCGGAGGAGCATCGCGGTAAGCGATGTTCTTCCTTAATATTTTTACTTCATACATGGGAAAGAGGGGTATGAATGGCCAAGCAAATTGAAAAGGAATGTAGTCCGACCACCGCCATGTAGCGCCGCTACGTGTGCCGGGAGAGGCGCACGTTCAAAAAAGTTTTAGATGATACGGTAGAACAACTTAATATAGCAAAAGGATGGGTTTTTTATTGGGAAGGAGGACAGAAGGAAAATCTTCATCGTGTTAAAACAGACGGAACCAAACAAATGTGATGTAGATAAACCGAAGTTTGTCTACATTTTTTTGCGAATCGTTATATTGCCGTACTACAGCAAAGAGAAAACAAGGAAGTTATTAGTCTAAATGGTAAAATAATGATATTAATAAGATAGTAAGGAGGTGTTTTATGTAAATTTTGGAAATTCATGAAAAATGACGTTTCTGTTTGCCTACCAGCTCGAAATATCCCACGATAAAAGATATTTATAAAACGTTATTCAGAGTAATTCTATTACTTCTATACCTAAAAAAAAAGTAGAAAATTGGTACATGATCCTTTAAAAACTTTAGAATTTAAAGGTAAAAGCTAGTTAACTTATATTGGTAGAAGGATCATTTTTAAGTCCTGCAGTCTTGGAGTTAAGCTAACTGCTAGATAAATATATGGTATTTATCCAAGTTATTATATGAAATATAATATCGGGCTGATTTTTAACACAAGGAGCAATAAATTTTCAGAATAATATACTTTAACAAAAATTTCTATTTTATCATTTATTAGTAATATGAACCACCGTAAAATAGTTTATACATTTGTTCTTGCTGAACTATTGAGACCAATTAAGTCCGAAATTAGGAAGAAACAAACGTTCGGATTTTTAGTGAAGTCGAACACAATCACTAGATTCTTGTAGAAACACCTCTGAAATTGTGGCCTTTTGTAAGCAATAATGGGAAATTTCTTTACTGTTTAATGTAGAATTTGTGAAAGATTTAGACTTTTCGCAAGAATACACTTTACTGTAAATCATTTCTGTTATATCATTTAATTGTAATCGTAACCAAATACTAGAAAAAGAGTTTAGTTCTGGATACGAACAAAATTATAAGAGGAGGAACAAAAAATGAAAAAAGATGATCTATTTGATTTGGATGTACAGGTGAAAGAGGCAAGTCAAGCTCAAGGGGACTCAGTATTGAGCGACCTCATATGTACAACATTTTGCTCAGCTACTTTTTGCCAAAGTAACTGCTGCTAATAAAAGCTTGAAGGAAGAGCATCGCGATAAGCGATGTTCTTCCTTTATATTTCAGGAAGGAGGGGTATGAATGGCCAAACAACTTGAGAAAGAGTTAACTACTCAATATGGTAAAACTAATAAAGAAGAAAACTTATTTACAGCAGCAGATTTTTTTATGCTACGGTTACCACTGTTTCCATTAGAAAATTTCTATGAATTAAATAAAATGGATGATTATCTCACTGCTATAAGGGAGTATGCGAGGGAAGAGAAAGTGAGAGAAGCCATTCTTGTCTCTAGCCCATCATTGTACGCAGCATTGCCTAATCTAGAAAGTGACCTCACTTCCCGAAAGACCAAACAAACTCTATCTAGCTTTATTCGTTATTTTCTAAGAATGAGTACCCGTGCTACTCCATATGGTTTATTCGCTGGTGTAGCTTTGGGATCGTTAACTGACAAGACAGATATTTTATTAGGAAATTGTGATTATAACCAAAAACGTACACGTCCAGATATGGAATGGTTGCTTGCAATTATTAAAGGATTGGAACAAAGACTTTATGTGGTAAAACAGCTGAAAGTCCAAAAAAACCATGCTTCATTACAGGTAGGAGGACGAATTGAACTTACTCTTGCCACTGAATACGGCCAAATTAAACGGTTAGATGGCATGCAAAAAGAGAGGATTTCAATCCGTGCGACAGAAGTTGTGCACAACGTGTTTGCTCTGACAGAGCATCCGATTCTATTTGAAGAATTAATTGCTAGGTTGATGGAATTATACCCTAAGGCGGGGGAACAAAAGGTAACCGGACTATTATGGCAATTATTTTCTCAGGAGTTTTTAATTAGTGAATTACGTCCACCACTCACAGTAGCGAATCCATTTGATTATGTGATGGGACACCTTAAGTTACTGGATGGTGTACAGGAAATATATGGGGAACTAGTTTACATTCAAGAAATGATGAAACGATATGACGAGCTGCCTATAGGAAATGGTATACAAGCCTATCAAGAATTAATTGCTAGGATGAAGGCTATAGAAGCGAGTGATACGCCGATACAAGTAGACTTCCACTTAGCCAGTAACAAAGTATGTTTACACAACGGAATTGGGGAAGAAGTAGCCAAGGCGGCGGAATGTCTTTGGCGATTGTCTTTTGTACAGCGAGGAGCGACTCATCTCCGAAGCTATCATAAGGACTTTTTGGAGAGATATGGAACTTCAAGAGAAGTACCAGTCTTAGAACTTCTTAGTGAGGAAATCGGTTTAGGAGCGCCAGCAGGATATATGTCCCCACCCAGTAATCGAAGAGAAATAGTATCACCTCTCAAGTATTCTGATCAGCGTGAAGCCATTGTGATGAGAAAAGTGGTTCAAGCGATTGCAACAAAAAAAAGGGAAGTAGAGATTACGAATGATCTACTCGAACAGTTAGATGCCGATCCAGTAAATCCTAAATACGCACCAGATTCCTTGGAAATGTATGTGGAGGTAATTGCATCTTCACAGGAAGCGATCGATAAAGGAGAATATCTACTTGAAGTGGGACCCATGCCTGGTTCATCTAAAGTAGGTCAATCATTTGGAAGATTCCTTGATATTCTTGGAACGGAAGCGATAGAAAAACACGAACAGGTTCATAAGCAAGTACAAGGCCAATTTGAAGATGTAATAATGGTCGATGCTGTTTATTTACCAGCAGCAGGACGTATGGCCAACATTATGTTGCATCCATCCCTAAGCGAATACGAACTGGCTATTGGGACAAATTGTTCAGAGAAGGCTAAACACCCCCTTCTCCTTGAAGATATTGTGGTATGTGCAACGGTGGAACATTTGTATCTCAAGTCCCGCACACATGGGAAGAAAATTATTATTTCATCGGATAACATGCTTAATTTCAGAAACTCTCCAAACGTTTATCGATTTTTACGTGAGGTTTCTTTTGAGAATATACGTAACTGGCAACCATTTTCTTGGGGTAATATGGAAGGTTCACCATACTTACCACGTGTTCGTTATGGACGAACGATCTTATCTCCTGCTGTATGGAAATTAACTCCTTCCTCTCTAGGGATGAAAGAAAATCCGAAAGAAGACCAGCTCTGGTATGATGCTTTTTCTAAATGGAGAATGGAATGGGATGTACCACGACATGTTTATATGGCTTTTGGCGACAATCGTATCTTACTAGACTTGGATAATTCCTACCATATCGAAGAAATACGTTCTGAATTGTTCAAGTCAAAAGGCATTAAGTTCCGCGAAAAAATTGGAGGATTAGAGAAAAACTGGGTGAATGGACCAGATGGGCATTTCGCAATGGAATGTGTGATTCCACTTATCAAACAGAAGCATCTAGTTAAGATGAATCCCCCTGTCTATAGAAAAAACATGGTCCTATCCAAGGAACAATACATAAAATTTCCTGGAAGCGATTGGTTATTTATCAAACTATATGGGGGCCAGCAACGGCAGAATGAGTTTATTGTTGAGAAGATTCGTACGTTTGCTGACTCAATGGTTCAAAAAGGAGCGGCAGACGAATGGTTTTTCATGAGATATCTTGACCCTGAACACCATATTCGCCTGCGATTTCATGGCAAACCCGAGAAGCTCATACAGGAGATTTTGCCAGAACTTTATCGTTGGATTCAAGAATGTCAGAGGGAAGGCTTTATTCAAAGAATGGTGATTGATACCTATGATCGTGAGGTAGAAAGATACGGTGGTCCAACGATGATGGCTAATGCCGAACGAGTATTTTCTAAAGATAGCCAGACGACTGTGAAGCTTTTGGGATTACTACGCTACAAGCAAACGAATCTTCCTGACTATGTTTTAGCAACGATTAGTATTATTGATATCATGACTAGATATGGACTTAGTTTTGAACAGCAATTCGAATGGATGGAACAGGTTGTTAAAAAGGATGCTCATAGAGAAGAGTTTCGAAAATGGCGCAAAACTTTACTTACTCTTGCTGATCCGCGGAACGATTGGCAAGGATTGCGTAGTCATCCGAGCGGGGAAGAAATTCGTGAAGCTTTTTACTTAAGAACGGATGCATTGAATATTTTTTGGAAACTTGTATCAGAAGGAGAACAAAACAAGTCTCTCTGGAGTTCAAAAGCGACGATTTTAGGTAGTTTGATCCATCTGCATTGCAATCGAATTTTTGGAGTAAATAGAGAGATGGAAGAGAAAGCAATGGCGTTTGTACGTCATACTTTACACAGCCAGCTTCACTGGAGGGAAAATGTTGGTGTCTCCATTTAAGGAAACCAGTAATAAATTGGAAACGATTCGAAATGTATTTGCTTCCTTCTCCCAATGGCCTAGTATTTTTCGTTTGCTCTATCAAACACATCCTCGCTATTTTGCGATTGTCATGATATTGACGATTATAAGTAGCTTGATTCCTGTGGGAGTAATTCTAGCTACACAATCTTTGATAAATTCGGCAGTAGTAGTTTCAGTAGGGGGGGAAATGTATCCGCTTTTAATCGCGTTTGGTACCTTCGCATTCCTAGCCGTAATACGCGATATTATCAAATATGTTGACTTGGTCTATAAAACTTTGTATCAAGAATTACTATCAAATCATGTGAACATGTTGATCATGAAAAAAGCCACACGACTTCCTTATTCTAGCTTTGAGGATGCAGCAATCTACGATCAGATGCAACGGGCAAAGCAAGATTCAACGTATCGCCCATATCAGTTATTTCAACAGGTAATGAATGTCATTAGTAGTGTGATTACTTTACTATCTGTTTCTGCTGTGCTGATCACTTGGAAGTGGTGGCTGGCTCTTATTTTGCTCTTGCTGCCTATCTGTTCCACATTTTCTTTTATTAAATTAGGGCAAGAAGAATTCATGATTAACCACAACCGCGCTTCTGACCGACGTAAGCAATATTACCTGATGAATTTACTGACCAATGATTCATCGGTAAAAGAAATAAAAATCTTTCAACTCGGCAAGTTTTTAGTCAATAGATATAGTAAATATTACCAACAGTTCTTCAATCAAGACAAAGCAATAGTAATTAAACGGACGAAAGTGGCGCTTGGATATCAGGTTATTACACTCATCGCAGTTGTTAGTATGCAGTCGTATGTAGTATGGGAAATGTTGCTTGGTACCATTGCAGTTGGTAGCTTACTCGCATTTATTCAAGCGATTTCTTACACCCAATCAACCTCCACAGATCTTATGCAAACGATCTTTAACATGTATCAAAACAATCTATATATCAGTCAGTTATTTAATTTTCTAGGCGTGCCAGATGAAAAACAAAAAACCACAGAAGAAAGAAATTCTTTTGAGAAGAACGCGTCTGGTCTAGAATTTCGCAATGTCTCGTTCAAATATCAGGGTGTCGAAGCCTATGCCTTACGAAATGTAAGCTTCACAATTCATTTAGGAGAAACACTTGCATTAGTAGGTGAAAATGGCTCAGGGAAATCGACAATTGTAAAATTAATTACCCGACTGTATCAACCGACAGAAGGGGAAATTTTTTTTGATGGCATACCGATAAGCCATTATGAAGAAAATGAATGGCGCCAAAAAATTAGTGCTTTGTTTCAAGATTTTATTAAATACGAAATGCAAGTCAAAGAAAACATTGGATTTGGTAACTATCTAAAGGCTGATGACGAAGTGGCAATTATAGAAGCAAGCAAACTGGCGGGAGCGGATGAGATGATTAAGCGTTTTCCGCAACAATTGAATACACAACTAGGTAAATTGTTTACAGACGGTTATCAGATTTCAGGTGGTCAGTGGCAGCGTATTGCCATCTCTCGAGCTTACATGCACGATGCTGATTTATACATTCTTGATGAACCAACAGCTGCACTAGATCCTCAAGCAGAGCAAGAGGTGTTTACTCGGTTCCGTGAACTAACCAAGAATAAAATGGGATTATTTATTTCCCATCGATTCTCTACTGTACGATATGCCAACCAGATTCTTGTCCTAAAACGAGGTGAGATAATTGAATCGGGTACACATAGGGAGCTGATAGCAGAGAATGGAGTTTATGCTTCTCTATTTCATACGCAAGCTTCTTTTTATCTCGAGGAAAAAGATGAATCTGCAAATGCAAATAAGATGGTAGGACAAGTGTAAAACAGAGGGAGGAAAATATGGAGAAAAATAAAGTGGTGACGGGTAATGAGCATGTATGGATAGGGATTAAAAAAGAGGAGTTAAGAACGAAAGCTTTTTCAATCGCACTCAAGGTAGCAGAGAAGCTGAGAGACCCCATTCAGGTAGAGAAAGTCGTGATGCACAAAGATAACATAAGTACCATAGGTGAGGTACCTCAATATCCTTGGGGGGCCACTAGTCTTTCCCACGGATATCCTGGTACGATTCTCTTTTTTGCTGAGCTGGACCGACACTTTCCTGAAGAAGGATGGGATATTGTTGCTCATGAACATCTTCTCGCTTTACAAGAAAAAATTAGGTCGATAGGTGTTTCAAGTGATTCCATGTTCGGTGGAATAGCAGGGATAAGCTTTGCTACGCTGGTAGCTTCACACAATCGGAAGCGTTATCAACGCTTTCTCGGACAATTGGATCAATTGTTAGCTCAAAGAACCGTGGCCATGATTGAAGATGAATATGTCCTCCATAAAAAAAGAGGGGGCAGTAATCCTCATATCTATGACGTCATTAATGGTGTTTCAGGAATTGGTCGTTATTTACTAGCAAGCAAACAAATTAATGAACTTCACTCTGCCTTACAAGATGTATTGCGATATCTAGTTTATCTAAGCCAGCCTATGGAATGGGAAGATGGTAGAAAGATACCAGGGTGGTACTTGACTCAAGAAATGCAATATTTAGATAAAGACAAAGAAATGTACTCAAAAGGTAACTTTAACCTAGGTTTTGCCCATGGAATTCCTGGACCATTAGCATTATTATCACTTGCTACGCGAGAAGGAATAGAAGTAACTGGTCAGCGGGACGCAATTCATAGAATAGCTGAATGGCTGATGAGGTGGCAGGAAACAGATGAGTACGGGATTATGTGGAGAGACAGGGTTAGTTTGGAGGATGAGCTAGAGAGTGAATTTCGTTCCCAATCATCATTCCGACGCGATGCATGGTGCTATGGTACACCAGGAGTAGCACATTCACTCCATTTAGCTGGTGAAGCTTTACAAGATTCATCCTATTGTAATCTGGCTTTTCAAGCCTATGATCATATTTTCAAAAGACCCGTAAGCGATTGGAATCTCTACTCAGATACGTTTTGTCATGGAAAAGCTGGACTTTTGCAAATGACGATGCGTATGGATATGGTTGCAGATGATGAACGTTATCAACCATATATAGAGTATTTAACAGAGACCTTAGTAAATAATTATAACCCTTCACTTCCCTTTGGATATCAGGATATAGAACCAAGAGATGGTCAAAGAATAGGGCTTAATAAGGCAGGTGCACTTGAAGGAGCGGCTGGTATTGGTCTTGCTCTACTCTCTGCAAGCAGCAAACAAGAGCCTATATGGGATCAACCATTTTTACTTGCCTAATAAAGGAGGGACTAGGATTATGCACGATCCATTTCTTAAGGATAAGAAACTTTTAGTCGGTTTATCAGGTTCGAGTGCCGTTTTGGGATTGCCTGCTTATCTTGGCGTGTTTCGCGCCATTTTTAAAGAGGTAAAGGTGATCATGACAGAAGCGGCCACAAAGCTCATCGCTCCGTCTACAATCTTGCTTTTCTGTGATGAGGTCTTTATAGATGAAGATCTTGGTCTTGAGAAAAAAATGAACCACGTTGAGTTAGCTCGATGGGCTGATCTGTTTATCATCTTGCCGGCTACGGCAAATGTCATCGGGCAAGCAGCCAATGGAATTGCCCTCAACTTGCTAACTTCTACCATTCTAGCTTCTCCAAATCCTGTCATGTTTTTTCCAAATATGAATCGTTTAATGTGGACAAAAAAAGTCGTTCAGCGCAACGTAAGCCAGCTTAGAGAAGACAACCACATAGTTGTCACACCACTAGAGGCCATGGCCTATGAAATAGCTTCGGGCACCATGCAGCCAAACTACATCTTGCCTCCGGGCCAAACAGTGATTCAAGAGATGAAAAACACTTTGCTTGAACGAGAAGAGGAGACAGTTGTTTCTACATAAGGATAAATGTGATGAGATTTGTAACTATGGATATGACTGCTTCGGCCTTCATTGGCGTAGAAGCGGTCCTTTTGTTTTTATATCAGATTGTTAGGAATAATAAAGGATGCTTCATACAATCCTTATCTTGTTAAGCTGGAAATACAAAAATTACTTATCCATAGATTTATTATTTTATGTTAATGACTCGTGAGGAGAAGTACATAAAGGTACTTATTTCATAAATAAAATTGATGTAGTAGAAATTGAATTCCATAAAATGTAAGCGTTTTATATAGACATATTTACAATTGAGAACCTTGTTCACTATACAAGAATGTCGTAATCACGAGGCTTAGCGGATATATATTTCTGTGTAGGCGCCTTCATTTTTTTAGTCTAGTAAAAAAGCGTAATAAACAAAAAAGAAATAACAATCATGTTATTGATAAATAACATTGTTACTATCGTAAATGAAAAAATGTCATTATTTTTACACAATAAAAACATAATAATAAAATGTGAAAGAAAAATATTGAAGAATATGTTCATTATTGGTAGTATTAAGAAATAATCCTTGTAATATTATGTATTATAATGCATTTTTTTGTCACCTGATCAGTGGTTTAATGTTAGAGATGAAGTGAACAAATATTTTACTTTTAGAAGCGCATAAACATAATAGATGTAAAATTTAGAGTATTTATTCTTATAAAAAATAAGAGGTGGTCCTGATGGATTTATCTACATTAAATTTTTTGGATGAAGCAGAAAAGCACAAGTTGTTGAATCAATTCAATGATACGGACGCTGATTTTCCTCAGGAGATGACCATTCATGCACTGTTTGAAAAGCAGGTCCAAGAAAGACCGAATCATACTGCCATCATTTTTAAAGAACAAAGTATGACGTATAAAGAAATAAATGAACGAGCAAATCAAGTGGCACATAGCTTACGAAAACATGGAGTTATTCCAGATGAGATTGTTGGGATTCTAGCAGATCGTAATATTGACATGATCGTTGCAATTCTTGGTGTTCTAAAGGCTGGCGCTGCTTATATGCCTATTGATCCTACATATCCTACCGAACGTATTCACTATATGATCAACGACAGTCAAACCAAAATTGTACTAGTTGAAGATAGTGAAATGTCTCCAGAGGGCTGCAAAGTAGATCTGATATTCTTACATGATCCATCCCTGTTAGAAGAGGAAACTACGAATCTATTACATGTAAATAAGCCCGAGGATTTGGCCTATATTATCTACACATCTGGCTCTACTGGTAAGCCAAAAGGGGTTATGATTGAACATTGCAATGTGATTCGCCTGTTATTTAATGACAGGAATTTGTTTGATTTTAATAGTGAAGATGTTTGGACAGTGTTCCATTCGTTTTGCTTTGATTTCTCTGTTTGGGAGATGTATGGAGCTTTACTGAATGGAGGGAAAATTGTCCTCGTTTCTTTTGAGGTAGCGAGAGATCCGAATGCCTTTCGGAAATTGCTTCAAGAGCAAAAGGTTACTATTTTGAATCAAACCCCTACAGCATTCTATCAACTCACATCGGAAGAGATGCAGCATTCAGATGGAAATTTATCTATTCGTAAAATCATCTTTGGTGGAGAGGCATTGACCCCATCACAGTTAGTAGCATGGAAGCAAAAATATCCAAACACAGCATTGATTAATATGTATGGTATTACAGAAACAACTGTTCATGTTACTTATAAGGAATTCGATTTAGTTGATATGGGCAGTACAGTTAGTAATATTGGAAAGCCTATCCCTACGTTAAAAACCTATGTTTTAGACCAAAGGAAAAACTTGGTTCCAATTGGGGTGAAGGGCGAGCTGTATGTAAGCGGCAAAGGAGTTGCTCGAGGTTATTTAAACAAACCTGAATTGACGGAAGAGCGATTTATGGAAAATCCTTTTATTCCTGGAGAAAGAATGTATCGCACGGGAGACTTGGCAAGGTGGCTACCTGAAGGAGAGCTAGAATACTTAGGTAGAATTGACCAACAAGTAAAAATAAGGGGCTATCGCATTGAGCTCGGAGAAATAGAAGCCGAACTTCTGAAGCTGAAAGGCATTAAGGAAGCAGTGCTCTTGGTTACAAATGATAAAAATGAACAACCACAGTTACAAGCTTATATGACATCTACGGAGGATTGGTCACCTTCTGATCTTCGTATTCAACTTACTACAACATTACCCTCTTACATGATTCCGGCTCATTTCATTTTTGTATCGCATATGCCTATTACATCAAATGGAAAAATTGATAAAGAATCACTTCGAAAAATAGAACCAACACTTCAAGAAAGCTCTACAGGAATGTACGTAGCTCCACAAACACCTACAGATCAACAGTTAGCTCTTATATGGGAAGAAAATATCGGAATGGAGCCCATCAGTATTGATAACAATTATTTTGCTTTGGGTGGAGACTCTATCAAGGCTATTAAGTTATTACACGCTATAAACAAGGAGTTTCAAGTTAACTTCCAAATTGGCGATTTGTACAAACATGGCACGATTCGAGAAATGGGTCAACAAATCGGAGAAAAAGGTAAGCAATCTAGTAATCAAAAACAGATGAAGCTTCAAGAATTGGAACGCCTAAAAGAGAAAATTCTGGGAAGTGATAAATAATCATGTCGGACAAGCTAAGTAACGCCAAAGACCTTTTTCCAATGAGCGATATACAGCTGGGGATGGTTTACCATTCACTAAAACACGTACATGAGGCTGTATACCATGATCAATTTGTCTATCAAGTAGATGATCATTCATTTGATGTTCATGTGCTAGAACAAGCTATGAGAATGATGGTTGATAAGCATGACATTTTAAAAACAAGTTTTCATATTGAAGAGTTTTCCACTCCTGTTCAGGTTGTACACCAGGATGTACCTGTTCATATTGATGAAATAGACATATCCCACTTAGAAGAAGGTCAAAAAGAATATATCCATCACTATTTGGCAGAGGATCGTTTATCTCCTTTTGATGTAACAATGGCTCCTTTATGGAGAATGAGAGTTTTTAAACTTAATTCTACAAGAGTTGCTCTTGTCTGGATTTTTCATCATGCCATTCTGGACGGATGGAGTGTTGCATCTTTTATTACGGAACTAATAGATGTTTATTTCAAATTAAAGCAAAAAACTTTCCATTTAGAGCAGTTACAGACTACCTATAAAGATTATGTTATTGATCAGATGTTATTATCCGAGCAAAATGAGCTCCGTGAATTTTGGATAGATGAGTTAAAAGATTACAAACGGCTACAATTACCAGTAAAACCTGATGGAAATGGTGATACGTACGCTACTGTAGTAGAGAAATTAGACCCCGTCATCATAAATAGATGTAGAGAGATTGCGCAAGCCCTTCAGGTTCCTTTAAAGACGGTTTGCTTAACAGCATTTCTTTCCATGATGCATATGATTTCTTATGAGAAAGACCTAACTGTCGGATTGATTGAGAATAATCGACCGATTACTGAAGATGCTGAAAAGGTGTTGGGATGCTTTCTTAACTCAGTTCCGTTTCGCACGGTTATAACAAAGGACATGAGCTGGAGAGAACTTTTAGAGCAGACACAACAAAAGCTAATAGAGATAAAAACATATGGAAGGCTTTCTTTTGCAAAGATAATTGAAGTAATTGGAGAGACAGGAAGCGAGCGTAATCCAGTTTTTGATTGTGTTTTTAACTTTGTTGATTTCCATGTTTTTAAAGGAATTAAAGATCATAAAGTCAAGTTTTGGTTAGACGGATATGAGAAAACAAACACCTTGTTTGATTTTTCTGTTTCCACTACGATGGATGATTATTTTGTTCGCGTTGTATCAGCACTTCCAGAAGAAGATACTGTAAAACTTATCAAATACTATCAAAGAATTTTAGAAATGATCGCTCTTCATATTGATCAAAAATTGGACAAGCAAGCTATTCTTGATGAAAAGGAAAGCTACCTGTTGGTAGAGGAGTGGAATAGTACAACAGTTGATTATCCAAACATGCAGACCCTTCATAGACGATTTGAAGAGCAAGTGACCAAATATTCGGATCAGGTTGCACTTATGTTTGAGGAGAAGCAACTTACCTATGTAGAATTGAATGCTAAGGCCAATCAACTAGCTCGTGTATTACAAAAACATAACACGCTACCAAATCAGGTGATTGGTCTCATTACAGATCGTTCTATGGAAATGATGGTAGGTATACTTGGGATACTGAAAGCAGGGGGAGCTTATATGCCTATTGATCCCACTTATCCTGCTGAGCGTATTCACTATATGCTAGAAGATAGCCAAACCTATCTCTTACTTGTACAGAAAGCAGATATGATCCCAGCTGATTATCAGGGAGAGGTACTTATTCTGACAGAAGAGCTTTGGGAAGACGAGAAGGCCGATAATCTGGAGCTGGTCAATCAATCCCAGGACGTTGCTTATGTCATGTATACATCTGGGACAACGGGAAAACCAAAAGGTATCTTGACGACCCATCGCAACATTATCACAACCGTAATCAACAATGGATATATTGATATTTCTGAAACAGATCGTATCCTGCAACTGTCCAATTATGCTTTTGATGGATCGACCTTTGATATATACAGTGCCCTACTAAACGGAGCTACTCTGGTGTTAGTTCCCATGCAAACGCTGATGAATTCAGCCGACCTAGTAGCAATCATTAGAGATAACAACATTACGGTATCTTTTATGACAACCTCCCTATTCAATACCTTGGTTGAACTCGATGTGACCAGTCTCAAAAATATGCGTAAAGTTGTGTTTGGTGGGGAAAAGGCTTCGATCAAGCATGTTGAAAAAGCACTAGATTATTTGGGAGAGGGACGTCTTGTAAATGGATATGGCCCGACAGAAACGACGATTTTTGCCACTACCTATACGGTCGACCACACAATAAAAAAAGCGGGAATTGTTCCGATCGGTCGTCCTTTGAATAACACTATGGTGTACATTTTTGGACTAGACGATCACTTACAACCAATTGGAGTACCCGGTGAGTTATGTGTAGCTGGAGATGGAATCGCACTTGGTTATCTCAATCAACCAGAGCTAACAGCAGAAAAATTTGTTGATAATCCACTTAAGCCGGGCGAGAGAATGTACCGTACAGGAGACTTAGCTAGATGGTTGCCTGATGGTGTAATCGAGTACATGGGTCGAATTGACGAGCAAGTTAAAATTCGTGGGCATCGCATCGAGTTAGGGGAGATTGAGGCTAAGCTACTCGAACATCCTGCTATTCGCGAAACGGTGCTAGTGGCCAAGCAGGATGCAAGAGGCCACTCCTACTTAGGCGCCTATATCGTTACGGACAACTTCTGTCCTGTGACGGAGCTGCGCAATCATCTGATGGAAACCTTGCCAGAATATATGGTCCCTTCCTACTTCATCGAGTTGGATAACCTACCACTTACCTCAAATGGAAAAGTGGACAAGCGAGCATTGCCTGAACCTGAATCCCAAGCCCTACAGACGTATACGATGCCGGAAAATGAGACAGAAGAGAAATTGGTGCAGTTATTCCAGGAAGTTATGGATGTGGAACGCGTTGGTACACAAGACAGTTTTTATGAACTGGGCGGTCATTCTTTAAAAGCAATGATGCTGGTTTCTCGAATTCATAAAGATATGGGTGTAAAAGTACCACTGAAGGAAGTGTTCAGTCGCCCGACTGTGAAGGAATTGGCTGCTTATCTGACTCAGTCAGAAGAAGCGGGCTATGTTGAAATAGAAGCAGTGGAAGAAAAAGCATACTATCCAGTTACACCAGCTCAAAAACGGATGTATATCGCTCAGCAATGGGAAGACGATGAGGTAACCAGCAGTTATCACATGCCTTTTATGATGGAAATTACAGGACCTCTTCAAGTAGAAAAGTTACAACAGGCATTGAAGGGACTTGTAGAAAGGCATGAGTCGTTACGGACTTCGTTTCATATGATCGATGAAGTATTGATGCAAAAGGTACATACAACAATATTGTGGGATTTAGAGATAGATATAGAGCCAGCTTCAGAGCAAGAAATTGATGAAAAGATGTTCCTATTCTTACGCAAATTTGATTTAAGCCAAGCATCTCTATTTAGAGCCAAGCTGATTCGTGTCAATGTTAATCAGCATGTTTTGTTATTAGATATGCATCATATTATTTCAGATGGATTCTCATATCAGATCTTTTTTGAGGAACTTACGCAGTTGTATCAGGGAGCAGAGCTACCATCGATCAAGATACAATACAAGGATTATGCGGTTTGGCAGCAATTAGAAGAGCAACAGCAACGTTTGCAACAGCAGGAGGAATATTGGTTACGTCACTTCCAAGGAGATCTTCCCGTTCTAGAATTACCTACAGATTACCAACGTCCAGTTGAAAAACAATTTGCAGGAGCATTGTTTACACATGAATTATCCATTGATAGTACTGAGAAACTGAGACGATTAGCTATTAAAGAAAAAACGACGCTATATACGGTATTGCTGACGGTCTATAGCATTTTATTGGCAAAGTATACAAATCAAGAGGATTTGATCGTGGGCACACCGATTGCTGGCCGTCCACATGCAGATTTGGACAGGGTATTCGGAATGTTTGTAAACACGCTAGCAATCAGAACTACTCCCAAAGTAGACTATTCCTTCTTAGAATATTTATCTGAAGTTAAAGAAAGTGTACTAGGTGCTTATCAAAATCCTGATTATCCATTTGAAGAACTGGTTGAGAAAACACTGGTTCAGCGAGACGTAAGCCGTAATCCTTTATTCGACGTAATGTTCTCCGTAGAGAAATTGCCAACCTCTGTACAGCTTAATGAATTAAGATTTTGCCCGCGTTTGTTTGATTGGAAGAAAGCAAAATTTGACTTGGATTGGACAGTAATAGAAGGTGATTCTCTTCAATTGTTGATTGAATATAGCACAAGCTTGTTTGATCAATTGACCATAGAACGAATGTCCAAGCATTTTGAGCATATCTTGAATCAAATTATTGTACACCCAGACCTGCCTATATCTGATATTGAAATTCTGACAAAAGCAGAAAAGCATCAGATACTGATTGATTTCAATCAATCAGATAACTATTTTGATCGAGAAAAAACGATCCAGGAACAATTTGAAGAATGGGTAGACAAAACTCCACATAGCATTGCTCTTGTCTATAAAGAACATCGATTGACCTATCAGGAATTAAACAAACGTGCAAATCAAGTAGCGCATTTGTTACGAGCCAATGGTGTTTCAGCTAATGATTTTATTGGTCTGATGGTAGATCGCTCACTTGAAATGATTATTGGTATGCTTGGTATTTTAAAAGCGGGCGGGGCCTACTTACCTATTGATTCAGATTATCCTGAAGATCGAATTGAGTATATGTTATCTGATAGTAAAGCTAAGATTCTTTTAAAGCAAAGGGAACAAATCGCACCTACTTCATTTGAAGGTAAAGTGATTTCTATTGACACTCCTGAGTTGCTTGAGATGGAGATAGAGAATGTGCCAAGGATCAATGGCTCATCTGATTTGGCTTATATCATTTATACATCCGGCTCAACAGGAAAGCCAAAAGGAGTATTGATTAACCATCGATGCGTTATAAACCTGCAGCTTTCAGCTGAAACATTTGGGATTGATTCTTCGAGTCGTGTGCTACAGTTTGCTTCCTTTAGTTTTGATTCATCTGTAGGTGAGATTTTTTATACATTATTAAACGGAGCATGCTTGTATCTGGTAGAAAAAGACTTGCTTTTCTCAGGTAGTGAATTTGTTTTGTGGGTAAAGAAAAATAAGATTAACTCGATTCCTTTTATATCTCCATCTGCCCTACGGATGCTCCCTTACGAAGACCTGCCTGATCTAGCTTATATAAGTACAGGTGGTGAGGCATTACCGGCTGATTTAGTTAAAGTGTGGGGGGAAAATCGTATTTTCCTAAATGCATATGGTCCGACGGAAACAACTGTAGATGCCACCGTAGGAATATGTACACCAGAAGGAAAACCGCATATTGGAAGACCCGTTAAGAATAAAAAGGTGTACGTAGTGAATAGTAGCAATCAATTGCAACCGATTGGTGTTCCTGGTGAGCTTTGCATTGGCGGCGAAGGGGTTGCACTTGGCTATCTAAACAGACCTGATTTAACTCAAGAAAAATTCGTTTCCGATCCGTTTATCCCAGGTGAAAGAATGTATCGCTCTGGTGACTTAGTCAGATGGCTACCTGATGGAACGATTGAATATTATGGAAGATTAGACGATCAGGTAAAAATTAGAGGGCACCGTATTGAACTAGGAGAGATTGAAACAAGGCTATTAGAGCATCCATCAATTAAAGAAGCCATTGTCATTCCACGTTCTGATGAATCAGAAGCCACATATCTATGTAGTTATTTGATTGTAGAAGGATTATGGAATGCTGCTGACATGCGTAAGTACTTAAAGGCTTCTTTGCCGGATTACATGATACCGTCATATTTTGTGGAGTTGCAGGAGTTACCGCTGACACCTAACGGAAAAGTTGATAAAAAATCATTACCAAAACCAGAAAAGCAAATGCACAGAGGGCAGGATTATGTGGCCCCTACTAACCTTGTGCAATCCATTTTATCTCAGATTTGGTCTGATGTTCTTTGCGATGGAAATATAGGAATACATGACAATTTCTTTGAACTTGGTGGAGATTCGATTAAAGCCATCCAAATTTCAGCTCGACTTAATAAGCATAATCTCAAGGTTCGAATGAGGGAATTGTTTAAGAATCCAACGATTGCAGAGCTTAGCCTGCTTGTACAAGAAATTGTACAGGAGATAGACCAAGGAGTGGTGGAAGGTAATCTTCCGCTTACACCGATTCAACACTGGTTCTTTAACCAAAGATTTCCACAGGTCAATCATTATAATCAATCGATTCTTCTCTATAATGCTGAAGGCTGGGATGATCAGAAAGTAGACAAAGCTTTTGAGATTCTAACGCAGCATCATGATGCACTGCGAATGGTTTATAGCTTAGACGATCAAGAGGTCGTACAGCGCAACCGGGGATTGGACGGCTCGAATTATCACTTCGAAATTATTGATGTAAGACAAGATGGGGAAGATCAGTCGAAATGGAAAACAGAGGCCAATCGGATCCAGGCGAATATGGATATAGCCCAGGGGCCTTTGGTACAAATCGGATTGTTCCGTACAAATGAAGGAGATTATTTGTTAATTGCCATTCACCACTTAGTAGTGGACGGAGTGTCCTGGCGCATCCTATTAGAAGACTTCTATCATTTGTATAGAGGAAACGATTCTCTACCATTAAAAACAACTTCGTTCCAAGCATGGTCTCAAAAGCTCCAAGAGTATGTCCAGAGTAAAGAGCTAGAAAAGGAGCTTCCATATTGGCGCAATCTGGATGAGACTATCACAGACTATACATTAATCAAAGATATAGAAACAACAAGCTCAAGTAAGGTAACCTATGAGGAATTTTTAACTGTATCGATGTCGTTATCAACAGAAGAAACCCAACAGCTGGTAACTGAAGCTCATAAGGCGTACCAGACTGAAATGAACGATCTTTTACTCACTGCACTCGCTTTGGCTTTGAAAGAATGGACGAATAAAGAACAACTACTAGTTAGCATGGAGGGGCATGGACGCGAAGAGATTCTAGAAAACGTAGATATTTCCCGTACAATAGGTTGGTTTACATCGGAGTATCCAGTTGCCATTCATCTTACGAAAACAGATATTTCGTTTGCAATTAAACAAGTGAAGGAAACGTTGCGTCGTGTACCTAACAAAGGGTTTGGCTTTGGTGTTCTTACATATTTGGCAAAAGAGACATTCGAGCTTAAGCCAGAAATCAGCTTCAACTACTTAGGTCAATTTACAGATAAGGAAGAGGGGAACTCTTCTTTGATGGGTGATCTGATTAGTCGAGAGAATACTAGTGAGCTTTTCCTAGATATCAATGGAAGTATAGAGGCTGACAGATTACAAATGCACTTTAGTTACAACGCAAGCGCTTACTATCCAGAAACGATCGCATCCCTTGTTCAAAACTTCAAATCCTATTTGCTTGAGATTATTAATCATTGTTTGACGAGAGAAGGAGTAGAGCATACACCAAGCGACTTTGATATCAATGATCTCACCATGGAAGAACTAGACGACATTTTTGACGACCTGGAAGAAGAGGTATACAAATAACTAGGTAATAATATGGAGTGATTAAGATATGTTTAGCAGAAGTAATGTGCAAAATTTGTATCGCTTATCTCCTATGCAAAAAGGGATCTTGTTTCATTCCTTAAAAGATAAAGAAAATCATGCCTATTTTGATCAATTGATTTTTACTTTGGAAGGTAAGGTAGAGCTTGAAAATTTAGAAGAAGCCTTTAACCAATTAATCAAAAAGCATGATATTTTACGAACTGTTTTTCGCTACAAAAAAGTAAAAGAACCCGTACAAATGGTATTGAAGGAAAGAAATTCCACTATTTATTTTGAAGATATTTCCCAGCTTGAGGTGGATGAAAAAGATAATTACATTAATCAATTTAAAAGGAGGGATCGGGAGAAGGGGTTTGACCTCTCCCGTGACCTTCTCATCCGACTGTCATTGTTTAAACTCGACCAGGAACAGTATCAGTTAATTATGAGTAATCACCATATCATTATGGATGGTTGGTGCCTTGGAATCATACTTAATGATTTCCTACGTATGTATAAAGGGATCGTGAATCATACTCCTGTTCCATTCGAGCATGTGACACCTTACAGCAAGCATATTCAATGGCTAGAAAAACAGGATCATCAAGAAGCAAAGGATTTTTATCAACAGCTATTAGAAGGATACGACAAAGTAACAGGTGTTCCACAGCAACTGGTTCGGGCAAACCATGAAGAATATGCTCATGGGCAAAGTATTGTGAAATTACATCAGGAAACAGCTGATCGATTGATTGCAATAGCCAAAGCCTATCAGGTTACAGTTAATACTGTTTTCCAAACGATTTGGGGAATTTTATTACAAAAATACAACAATACGGACGACGTAGTATTTGGTTCAGTTGTTTCAGGTAGACCAGCAGAGATTCCTGATGTTGAAAAAATTGTTGGCTTATTTATTAATACAATCCCAGTACGAATAAAGGCAGATCAACAAGAACGATTTGAGACGTTAGTAACCAAAGTACAAGAAATGGCCTTGGCTTCAGAATCATATGATTATCTTTCGTTGGCAGATATTCATCCAGAAGCTGGGGATTTCATCAATCATATTATTGCTTTTGAAAATTTTTATATCGATATGGACAGCTTTAATCAGTTGGCAGATAAAAAAGAGCTGGGATTCTCGCTCGCATTCGCCACAGACCATCATGAACAAACAAATTATGATCTAAGTGTGCAAGCTCAGATCGGTGATGAATCATCCATTAAAATTTTATATAATTCCAAGCTTTATTCATCAGAATACATAGCAAATGTGATTGGCCATTTTGTCACTGTCGCTGAAACGGTTGCTGCTAATCCTAGCATACTCGTAAAAGAAATCGATATTTTAACAACTGATACAAAAGATCAAATCCTTCATGGTTTTAATAATACCTATGCAGATTATCCGAGAGAGAAAACCATACATCAGTTGTTTGAGGAACAAGTAGAGAAAAACCCTAATCAGGTTGCACTTGTGTTTAAAGAAGAGAAGCTTACTTACGGTGAGGTAAATGCGAAAGCAAATCAGTTGGCACATGTGTTAAGAAAGAAAGGTGTACAACCTGATGATGTAATTGGACTAATCACCGAACGCTCTTTAGAAATGATAATAGGCATTTTGGCGATTTATAAAGCAGGTGGGGCTTATATGCCTATTGATCCTACTTATCCAACTGAACGCGTTCAATATATGCTTCAGGATAATCAAACGCAGTTTTTATTGGTACAAAAACAGGAAATGCTACCAGCCAGTTATCAGGGAGAGGTATTGGTTTTAACACAGGAGAGCTGTATGGACGAGGAAGTATCCAACCTGCCTCCTACTAATCAAGCGCAAGCTTTAGCTTATGTGATGTATACCTCTGGTTCTACAGGAGAGCCTAAGGGCATTTTGACAACACATCAAAACATTATTAAGACAGTCATTAATAATGGATATATTGAGATTACGCCAGGAGATTGTTTGCTTCAGCTCTCTAATTATGCCTTTGACGGCTCTACCTTTGAAATCTATGGGGCTTTATTACATGGAGCTACATTAGTTTTGGCACCAAAAGAGACAGTTCTAAATATGAATGAGCTGGCACGTCTTATCAAGAAGGAACAAGTGACGGTTTCCTTTATGACGACCGCTCTCTTTAATACACTGGTTGATTTGGACATCACATGCTTTCAATCGGTACGAAAGGTATTATTCGGTGGAGAGCTTGCTTCGGTCAAGCACGTCCGAAAAGCCCTTGATTATTTGGGCGAGCACCGGATTATCAATGTATATGGACCAACGGAATCTACAGTGTATGCCACTTATTATTCGGTAGATCACTCGATGTCGACGAAAGCAAGACATACCGTTCCTATCGGAAGACCGATTCATAACACGAAAGCTTACATTTTGAATAAAGATGGACAACCTCAGCCGATCGGAGTAGTAGGTGAGCTATGCATTGGTGGAGAGGGGCTAGCCCGTGGATATCTCAACCGTCCAGAGTTAACAAAGAAACACTTCGTGGATAATGTATTCATTTCAGGAGAGCGAATATATCGTACAGGTGACTTGGCGCGATTTTTACCGGATGGAAACATTGAGTATATAGGGCGGATGGATGAACAGGTAAAGATTCGTGGTCATCGGATTGAACTGGGCGAGATTGAAAAAGTTCTCTTACAGCACCCTGCTATCAGTGAAACAGTGCTTCTAGCAAAACGAGACGAGCAAGGTCATTCCTATCTGTGCGCTTATGTAGTAGGTCAGGCATTTTGGACTGTTACAGAGCTACGTCAACACGTAATGGAATCACTGCCTGAATACATGGTACCCTCCTACTTCATCGAGATTGAAAAACTACCGCTTACTGCAAACGGTAAGGTAGATAAGCGAGCGTTGCCTGAACCAGACAGAAAAATGGGGAGTGCTTACGTTGCTCCAGAGAACGAAACAGAAGAGAAGCTGGTTCAATTTTTCCAAGAAATTTTGGGTGTCGAGCGGGTTGGCACGCAGGATACATTTTTTGAGCTCGGTGGTCACTCACTTAAGGCAATGATGCTGGTCTTACAGATTCATAAAGAGATGGGAATCGAAGTCCCGTTAAAAGAGATATTTACACGTCCTACCATCAAAGAATTAGCAGCGTATATTCATAAGACGGATCGCTCTGCCTACAGCATGATTGAGCCAACCGCCAAACAAGAGTATTATCCAGTCTCCTTTTCCCAAAGACGAATGTTTGTAGTGCAGCAAATTAGAGATACGAATACAACCAGCTACAATATGCCGATTTTGCTAGAAATAGAAGGGGCTCTTGATAGGGAAAATGTAAGACAAACTCTGAAGAAATTGATAGAGCGTCATGAATCAATGAGAACGTCATTCCACATGATTGACGAGACCTTGCTGCAAAAGGTGCATGATGATGTGGCATGGGAAATGGAGGAGATGGAAGCGTCCGAGGAAGAGGTTTATGCTTTGACAAAATCTTTCATTCGTCCTTTTGATCTCGGTCAAGCTCCATTGTTTAGAGCAGGATTAATTCGTGTTAATTCTGAGCGTCATTTGCTGCTACTAGATACGCATCACATTATCTCAGATGGCGTATCTACTAACATACTCTTTCAAGATTTTACGCAATTATATCGTGGACGAGAGCTGCCTGCCCTGCGAATTCAATACAAGGATTTCGCCATCTGGCAACAAGGAGAGGCTCAGCTTGCTCGTCTGCACGAACAAGAGGAATACTGGCTGAAACAATTTTCAGAGAGTGTGCCTGTACTAGAGCTTCCTACTGATTTTCCACGTCCAGCGATACAGCAGTTTGATGGTGACGTATTGGACTTTGCATTAAATCAGCAAGTATGGAAGGAATTACAACAGCTCATTGTTAAAGAGGGCTGCACGGCTTACATGATATTGCTGGCGGCTTATCATGTCTTGCTTTCCAAGTATTCGTCGCAAAACGATATTGTGATAGGTTCCCCGATAGCAGGGCGCACAAATGCTGATTTGCAATCGATTATTGGGATGTTTGTTAACACGCTGGCTATCCGCACTAAATCAGAGGGAACTCAGACATTCCGCGAGTTTCTCTCTACGATCAAACAACTGGTTCTTCAAGCTCAATCCAATGCAGATTATCCATTTGAAGAGCTGGTTGATAAGGTAAATCCAAGTCGCGATCTAAGTCGCCAGCCTTTATTTGACACAATCTTTGTCATGCAAAACATGGATATTACCGAGGTTGCGATACAAGGTCTTTCAATCATAACGAAAGACATGGAATGGAAGCATTCAAAATTTGATCTTACATGGGCGGCTGTAGAGAAAGAATCCTTACATTTTTCAGTTGAATATAGTACCCGCTTATTTAAGAAAGAAACAATCGAGCGGATGGCGAAGCATTTTGCCCATCTGCTAAATCAAGTGGCAAAAAATCCTGACTTGAGCCTTACAGATATGGAATTGGCAACGGATGAAGAAGTGTACCAGCTTTTGGAGGAGTTTAATAATACAGAAGCTGATTATCCGTGTGATAAAACGATCCACCAGCAGTTTGAGCAGAAGGTAGAGGAAAACCCTGATCAGATAGCGTTGTTATTTAAAGATAAGGAAATTACTTACGGACAGTTGAATGCAAAAGCAAATCAATTTGCTCGCGTATTAAGAAAGCATAGGGTGCAGCCGGATCAAGCGGTTGGACTAATCACTGATCGTTCCATTGAAATGATGATAGGAATTTTGGCAATCTTAAAAGCTGGCGGAGCCTATTTGCCAATTGATCCAACTTATCCATTAGAACGGATTACCTACATGCTAGAGGATAGTCAGGCACAGCTTTTGATTGTGCAGGAAGCCGCTATGATTCCAGAGGGGTATCAGGGCGAAGTATTGCTTCTAGCAGAAGAGTGCTGGATGCAGGAGGAAGCGTCCAACTTAGAGTTGATTAATGATGCTCAGGATTTGGCGTATGTGATGTATACCTCTGGTTCTACAGGAGAGCCTAAGGGAATTTTGACAACACATCAAAACATTATTAAGACAGTCATTAATAATGGATATATTGAGATTACGCCAGGAGATTGTTTGCTACAGCTCTCTAATTATGCCTTTGACGGCTCTACCTTTGAAATCTATGGGGCGTTATTACATGGAACTACATTAGTTTTGGCACCAAAAGAGACAGTTCTAAATATGAATGAGCTAGCACGTCTTATCAAGAAGGAACAAGTGACGGTTTCCTTTATGACGACCGCTCTCTTTAATACACTGGTTGATTTGGACATCACATGCTTTCAATCGGTACGAAAGGTATTATTCGGTGGAGAGCTTGCTTCGGTCAAGCACGTCCTAAAAGCCCTTGATTATTTGGGCGAGCACCGGATTATCAATGTATATGGACCAACGGAATCTACAGTGTATGCTACGTTTTACTCTGTAGATCACTCCATGTTGACGAAAGCAGCTGTTCCCATTGGTAGACCGATTAATAACACGAAGGCGTACATCTTAAATAAAGATGGACAGCCTCAGCCAATTGGAGTAGTAGGTGAGCTATGCATTGGTGGGGAGGGATTAGCTCGTGGTTATCTAAACCGTCCAGAGCTGACAGCAGAGCGCTTTGTGGATAACCCGTTTCTTGTCGGAGAAAGAATGTATCGTACGGGAGACATGGCTAGATTCTTACCAGATGGCAACATTGAGTACATCGGACGAATGGATGAACAGGTGAAGATTCGCGGCCATCGAATTGAACTGGGCGAAATTGAAAAAAGTCTCCTGGAGTATCCTCCTATCAGTGAAGCGGTACTTGTCGCAAAACGTGATGAACAAGGTCATTCCTATCTGTGCGCTTATGTCGTAAGTAAGGATCAATGGACGGTGGGTCAGGTACGTCAACACCTACTGGAAGCTCTGCCGGAGTACATGGTACCATCCTATTTCGTTGAGCTTGAAAAGCTACCTCTTACTTCCAATGGCAAGGTAGACAAGCGTGCATTGCCTGAACCAGACCGAGTGATTACCAATGAATATGTTGCGGCAGTCAATGAGACAGAGGAGAAGCTAGTTCAGTTTTTCCAAGAGATCTTAGCTGTAGAACGAGTGGGAACGCAGGATACATTTTTTGAATTGGGTGGTCATTCCCTAAAAGCAATGATGCTGGTTTCAAGAATACACAAGGAATTAGAAATAGAGGTACCGTTAAAAGAAGTATTCGCCAGACAAACTGCTAAAGAATTAGCAGCCTATATTAAGCAGGCTGAACAGTCTGATTACACCGAAATCGAACCGGCCATGGAGCAAGAATACTACCCAGTATCTAATGCGCAGCGACGGATGTATGTTGTTCAACAAATGAGAGATGTGGAAACAACAGGCTACAATATGCCGTTCTATTTAGAAATGGAGGGTGCTCTAGAGGTAGAAAAGCTATCTCTAGCTTTAAAACAACTAATTGAGCGTCATGAATCATTACGAACCTCCTTTCATATGGTTGATGATGAACTGATGCAAAAGGTACATGCAGAAGTTGCATGGGAAATGGAAATGATTCATGCCGTAGAGGAAGAAGTTCAACAACTTACCGATTCCTTTATGCGTCCTTTCAATCTTGCTAAGGCGCCACTATTCCGAGCGGGACTCATTCAAATCAATCCGAAGCGACATTTATTGATGCTGGATATGCATCATATCATCTCAGATGGGGTATCGATGAATGTATTGTTTCAGGATATAACGCAGTTGTATCAAGGTATAGAGCTGAGTCCTCTCAAGATACAATACAAGGATTTTGCGGTGTGGCAACAAGGCATGGCTCAGGTTGTCCGTTTTCAGGAGCAGGAAAGGTATTGGTTAAACCAATTCTCTGGTGACCTACCAATTTTGGAAATGGTAACTGATTATCCACGACCAGCCATACAGCAGTTTGACGGAGATTCCTGGTCGTTTGAAATTGACGCCAAAGTATTAGAAAGCATAAAGCAATTCTCAGCCGAGCAAGGAACTACTTTGTATATGACTCTGTTGGCGATTTATCAAATCCTGTTGGCTAAGTATACCCGCCAAGACGACATCATTGTCGGAACTCCGATTGCAGGAAGACCGCATGCAGACACAGAGAGTATTGTGGGGATGTTTGTTAATACACTAGCTTTACGTGGTCAACCAAAAGAAGAGCAATCTTTCATCTCCTACTTATCAGAAGTGAAAGAAAACGTACTACAAGCCTATGACAACGCTGATCATCCATTTGAAGAGTTGGTAGAGAAGCTACATTTACAAAGAGATATGAGTCGTCATCCCTTGTTTGATACGATGTTTGTTTTACAAAACATGGATATGTCCGAGATAAATATTTCTGGTCTAAAGCTTCATTCGCGTGATTTAAACTGGAAAAATGCAAAATTTGATATGACCTGGATGATTGCCGAACAAAATAATCTATTGATTTCGGTTGAGTACAGCACCAGCCTGTTTAAACATGAAACCATTCAAAGGCTAGAAAAGCATTTCACTTATTTAGTAGAACAAGTGGCTAAGCATCCGGATTGCTTACTCAGCGATTTAGAACTCGCAACAGACGAAGAAAAACAGCAAATACTGACGGTATTTAACGACACTGCTACTGATGATTTACAGGATTTATCCATCTGCCATCTATTCGAACAACAAGTACAGCGTTTTTCAGATCGGCCGGCACTTGTGTTTAAAGAAAAGCAGCTCACATACAGTGAGTTCCATGCAAAAGTAAATCAATTAGCTCGGGTACTCAGAAAGAAAGGTGTGCTGCCGGATCAAGCGGTTGGATTAATCACTGATCGTTCCATTGAGATGATGATAGGGATTTTCGCCATCCTAAAAGCAGGCGGAGCTTATATGCCAATTGATCCTTCCTATCCAATCGATCGGATCGAGCACATGCTAGAGGACAGCCGAACTAAGTTGTTATTAGTGCAAAAAACAGAAATGATCCCTGCTAGCTATCAGGGCGAAGTACTACTCTTAGCCGAAGAAAGCTGGATGCATGAAGAAGCTTCTAATTTGGAGGTAATCAATCAAGCACAAGATTTGGCGTATGTGATGTATACCTCAGGTTCAACCGGTAAGCCGAAGGGCAACCTGACGACTCATCAAAACATTATGCAAACCATCATCAACAATGGCTATATCGAGATTGCACCAACAGATCGACTATTACAGTTATCTAACTACGCTTTTGATGGTTCTACCTTTGATATCTATAGTGCTCTATTAAATGGGGCAACTCTTGTGCTGGTGCCAAAAGAGGTCATGCTCAATCCAATGGAGCTGGCGAAGATTATACGAGAACAGGATATTACAGTTTCGTTTATGACTACTTCTCTGTTCCATACTTTGGTGGAGTTAGACGTGACCAGTATGAAATCCATGCGCAAGGTTGTATTTGGTGGGGAGAAGGCTTCATTCAAGCATGTAGAAAAAGCTCTGGATTATCTAGGTGAAGGTCGCTTGGTAAATGGGTATGGTCCTACAGAAACAACGGTATTTGCTACCACCTATACGGTGGATTCTAGCATTAAAGATACAGGCATTATACCGATTGGGCGTCCTCTAAACAATACGAGTGTTTACGTCTTAAATGAGTATAATCAGCTACAGCCGATTGGAGTACCAGGGGAACTATGCGTGGGTGGAACAGGAATTGCTCGTGGATATTTAAACCGTCCAGAGCTGACAGCAGAACGCTTTGTGGATAATCCTTTCGTTTCAGGAGATAGAATGTATCGCACCGGTGACCTAGTTCGCTGGTTGCCGAATGGAAACATTGAGTATTTAGGTCGGATGGATGAGCAGGTGAAGGTACGCGGTTACCGAATTGAGCTGGGTGAAATAGAGACAAGATTACTGGAGCATGCCTCGATAAGTGCAGCGGTTTTACTGGCAAAACAAGATGAGCAAGGTCATTCGTACCTATGTGCGTATGTGGTTACAAATGGGGTATGGACAGTTGCAGAATTACGTAAGCATGTCAGTGAAGCTTTACCAGAATATATGGTCCCTACTTATTTCGTGGAACTGGAGCAGTTACCGTTCACTTCCAATGGTAAGGTGAACAAACGTGCTTTGCCAGAGCCGGAAGGACAAATTACCAGCGTTTATGTGGCACCAGAAACGGAGACGGAAGCAAAATTAGTAGAGTTATTCCAAGAGATTTTGGGTGTAGAGAAAGTCGGTACACAAGATATGTTCTTTGAACTAGGAGGTCATTCGCTAAAAGCGATGATGCTAGTTTTACGAATGAATAAAGAACTAGGAATGGAAGTGCCTTTAAAAGAGGTATTCACACATCCTACTGTCAAAGAATTGGCAGCAACGATCGACCTTCTTGATCGATCAGGCCACATGGAGATTGAACCAGCTCCAAAGCAAGATTTCTATCCTGTATCCTCTGCACAAAGACGGATGTACGTGGTCCAGCATTTAGGAAATATCCAAACAACAAGCTACAATATGCCACTTTTTCTTGAAGTGGAAGGAGCTTTAGAAATTGAAAAGCTTCATCAAGCTCTTGAACAATTGGTTAAGAGACACGAATCTCTGCGAACATCATTTCATATGATTGACGAAGAGCTGATGCAACAGGTACATGAGGATGTGGTATGGGATTTAGAGATAATGGATGGAGAGGAAGAAGACCTTGCAAGCATCACAGCAGGTTTCATTCGTCCGTTTGATCTCAGCCAGGCTCCATTGTTCCGTGCAGGCGTAGTGCGTGTTAGCCAGGAGAAATTCCTATTCATGCTGGATATGCACCATATCATCTCAGACGGAGTTTCTACCAATGTATTGTTCCAAGATATAACCCAGCTCTATCAAGGAAAAGAGCTGTCTCCTCTCAAGGTACAGTACAAAGACTACGCTGTGTGGCAACAAACCGATGCTCAAGTGGCTCGCCTGCAAAATCAGGAAGGATATTGGTTAAGCCAATTTGCTGGAGAAGCTCCTGTACTAGAGATGCCGACAGATTTTCCACGTCCAGCAGTCCAACAGTTTGAAGGAGATGTATGGACTTTCGAGATTGATGCTGACATTCTCAGACAACTGAAAAAATTATCGGCAAGTCAGAGTTCTACTCTATATATGACATTGCTAGCAGCGTATCAGGTCTTGTTAGCCAAGTATACCGGTCAGGATGATATTATCGTCGGTTCACCAATTGCCGGACGCCCTCATGCGGATGTAGAAAGCATCGTCGGTATGTTCGTTAACACGCTAGCTTTACGTGGACAGCCTGTAGGAGAGCAGACGTTTATTTCCTATCTGGCACAAGTTAAGGAACAGGTTTTACAAGCTTATGCTAATGCAGAATATCCATTTGAGAAATTAGTTGAGAAGCTTGATTTACAGAGAGACATGAGTCGCCATCCTCTCTTCGATACGATGTTTACTTTGCAAAATATGGAGATATCTGATATTGATTTGGCTGGCTTGACCTTCAAACCATTTGATTTTGAATGGAAAAATGCCAAGTTTGACATGGATTGGACGATGCTTGAGGAAGAAACACTCAAGGTTGCTATTGAATATAGCACTAGCTTATATGCGGAAGAAACAATTAGCCGGATGGCTCAGCATTTCACCTATGTTTTACAACAAATTATTGAGCATCCAGCAATACAGTTGGCAGAAATCAAAATTGCTACCTTGCCGGAAATCGAACAGATCTTGACGCAATTTAATGATACTCAATCCAATTACCCTGATAACCAAACCATTCATAGCCTATTCGAGCAACAAGTCGAACGCTCACCAGAACAGATCGCGGTTGTATATCAAAATCAATCTATTACGTATCGTGAGCTTAATGAACGTGCAAATAGATTGGCACGTTGCTTGATAGACAAAGGCATAGAGAGAAATCAATTTGTTGCAATCATGGCGGATCGTTCTATAGAAACAGTCATTGGAATGATGGGAATTCTCAAAGCAGGAGGGGCTTATGTTCCGATTGATCCTGATTATCCTCTAGATCGAAAGCTATATATTCTGGAAGACAGTCATGCATCGCTATTATTGCTCCAGCACAAGCATGAGGTACCATCAGAATTCACAGGTGATCGCATATTGATTGAACAGATGCAATGGTATCAAGCGGCTGATACGAATGTAGGGATAGTCAATACAGCTGATGATTTGGCTTATATGATTTATACCTCAGGTTCGACAGGTCAACCAAAAGGGGTAATGATTGATCATCAAGCAGTATGTAATTTATGTTTAATGGCCCAAACCTATGGAATCTTTGCTAATAGTCGCGTTCTACAGTTTGCTTCCTATAGCTTTGATGCTTCCGTAGGGGAGGTTTTCCATACTCTTACAAATGGAGCTACTCTCTACCTTGTAGATCGCAATCTTCTCATGGCAGGGATTGAATTTGTTGAATGGTTAAGAGAAAACGAAATAACTTCCATTCCGTTTATCTCGCCTTCTGCATTACGGGCATTGCCGTATGAGGAGCTACCTGCATTGAAATATATCAGTACAGGTGGAGAAGCATTACCTGTTGATTTAGTCAAACTATGGGGAGCCAATCGAATTTTCTTAAATGCATATGGTCCGACAGAAACAACGGTAGATGCGACGATTGGCTTATGCACCCCTGAAGATAAGCCGCATATCGGAAAGCCAGTGTTAAATAAAAAAGCTTACATTATTAATCAGGATTATCAGTTACAGCCGATAGGGGTACCGGGCGAGCTATGCATCGGTGGAGTAGGGATTGCTCCTGGATATTGGAATCGGCCTGAATTAACAGCTGAGAAATTCGTGAATGATCCATTTGCCCAAGGCGAAAGAATGTACAAGACAGGGGATTTAGTACGTTGGCTTCCTGATGGAAACATTGAGTTTTTAGGACGAATTGACGATCAGGTGAAAGTCCGTGGACATCGAATTGAATTAGGTGAAATTGAAGCTCGTCTTCTTGAACATGAGCAGGTAACAGAGGCAGTTGTGCTGGCTCGTCAAGATGAGCAAGGTCAATCTTATCTGTGTGCTTATCTAGTAGTAACAGATGACTGGACGGTAGCAGAACTGCGCAAACATATAGGAAAAGCATTACCTGACTATATGATTCCTGCTTATTTTATTGAGCTTGAGGAATTTCCTTTGACACCAAGCGGTAAGGTGAATAAAAAGGCTTTGCCAGAGCCAGACGGACAGATACAAACGGGAGTGGAGTATGTAGAGGCTACTACCGAGGTCCAAAAAATCCTTGTTGAGGTTTGGCAAGAAGTTTTACGTGTAGAACGGATTGGTATCTATGACAACTTCTTTGAACTGGGTGGAGACTCGATCAAGGCTATTCAAATTACAGCAAGACTGCGTCGCTACCACCGTAAACTGGAGATCAGTCATTTGTTTAAGCATCCAACGATTGCAGAGCTTGCACCATGGATTCAAACCAGTCAGGCACTGATTGAACAAGGAACTGTCGAAGGCGAAGTTATGCTCACGCCAATTCAAAAAGCATTCTTTGAAGAAAATCAGGAACAGCCGCATCATTTTAATCAGGATTCGTTACTGTACAGCTCGAATGGCTGGAACCAAGATGCGATCGAGAAGGTATTTGAAAAAATAACGGAGCATCACGATGCCCTGCGAATGGTGTATCCGCATACCGAGGACAAGGTGACTCAGATCAACAGGGGACTTGAGGAGAAGGCGTTCACATTGCAGGTGTTCGATTTTACCCAAGAACCAACTGATACGCAGACAACGAAAATCGAGCAAATCGCTACTCAATTGCAAGCAGGCTTTGATTTAGAAAAGGGACCTCTGGTACGACTTGGCTTATTTACCACCAAGGCTGGGGATTATTTACTGATCGTGATCCATCACCTGGTGATTGACGGCGTCTCTTGGCGTATTTTGCTTGAGGATTTTCATACTGCTTATCAGCAAGTCATTCAAGGTCAAGCAATTGTACTTCCTGAAAAAACGACCTCCTTTAAAACATGGAGTGAGCGCTTGAATGAATATGCAAATAGTCATGTTCTTTTACACGAGATTCCATATTGGAAGCAGATGGAAGAAGTATCGATCGCCTCTCTTCCTAAAAAAGGAAACAATGACGGTAGATACTATGTGAAGGACAGCGAATATGCCACGATGAGTCTAACAGAAGAAGAAACCCAGAATCTTCTTACTCGTGTACATCGAGCTTATCGAACGGAGATTAATGATCTGTTGCTTGCTGCATTAGGATTAGCCAGTAAGGAATGGACAAAAGAGAATCGAGTGGCTATCCACTTAGAAGGTCATGGTCGTGAGGAAATAGGTGAAGGGGTAGATGTCAACCGCACTGTTGGATGGTTTACCTCACTGTTCCCAGTCGTTATTGATTTAGAAAATGACGAATTGCCTCTCATCATTAAATCGGTAAAAGAAACCCTGCGCCGAGTTCCTAATAAAGGCATGGGCTACGGCATACTCAAGCATCTGACAAGCGATGCGAACAAACAGGATATTACCTTCTCGATTCGCCCAGAGATCAGCTTTAACTATCTGGGGGTATTTGATCAACAAGAGGAGGAGAGCGAATCTGCTGGGATTCCTACTGGTCAGCCGATTAGCCCGCAATATTATGACACGCATCTGCTGGAGTTTAATGGAGCGGTCTCGAATAACCAGCTACATGTAAATTGCCGATTTGCTCCTGTAGCCGTCGATCGGGCGATTGTTGAAATTTTGATGGAGCGCTTCAAGCACAATTTACTTCTCATTACTCAGCATTGCTTGGAAAAGGATACTGTAGAATTTACACCTACTGATTTTACAGAAAAGGAATTAAGCCAAGAACAGCTAGACGATCTATTAGATGATTTATTTGAAGACATAGATGATCTGTAATCACAATGAGATAGGTGGTGCCATATATCGTGCAAAAAAAAGACAAGATCAAAGATATCTATTCACTTTCTCCGTTACAAAAGGGTATGCTATTTCATTCTATTAAAGACCCGCAAAGCGATGCCTATTTCGAGCAGGTTACCCTTTTGCTGGAGGGGGTTGTAAACCCAACCTATTTGGCTGAAAGTATTCAGGGACTCGTACAAAAATACGACATGTTCCGAAGTGTGTTCCGCTATAAAAAAGTAGACCCTGTTCAGGTTGTGCTTAGTGAACGCAAAATAGATTTACAGATTGAGGACCTTACTCAAATCAATGAAGAAGAGCAACGGAAATTCATCGAGGAATATAGAAAAAAAGACCGGGAAAGAGGCTTTGATCTTTCCCGGGATATCCTGCTACGTTTTACATTGTTTCAAACAGCCGCCAATCGGTATGAATTACTGTGGAGTCATCATCATATCCTGATGGATGGCTGGTGCACGGGTATCGTTTTTCAGGATTTATTTCAAATGTACCAACGTCGCTTGTCAGGACAGGCCTTGCTTCCAGAGGTGGCCCCTCAATATAGCGAATATATACGTTGGTTAAAGAAACAAGATGACCAACAAGCATTGGCATTTTGGAAAGAGTATCTACGGGGATTTGAAAACCTTACGGGTATCCCGCGTCTAAGGTCTGGCAATCATCCCTTCAAGCAAGAGGAATTCATTTTCTCCTTGGGAGAGGAAGCTACACAAAAACTAACGCAAACGGCTCAAAAGTATCAGGTAACCTTAAATACAGTTGTGCAAACAATTTGGGGAGCGTTATTGCAAAAATACAATAATACGAATGACGCGACTTACGGTGTGGTTGTCTCCGGACGACCCGCCGAGGTGCCCCATGTTGAACAAATGGTGGGGTTATTCAGTAATACGATTCCAATCCGTATTAAAAAGGAAGCGGGAAAAACGTTTGGGGAAGTGCTGAAAAACGTACAGCAAACAGCGCTGGAGGCAGAAAAATACGGATATCTTTCTTTAGCCGATATTCAGGCGAACGCAGCTTATACGCATCAATTGCTTGATCATATTTTAGCGTTTGAAAATTTCCCGATGGATCAAGAAACATTTAATCAAGAAAACGTACTCGGGTTTGCCGTGAAGGATGCCCACACTTTTGAGCAGACGCACTATGATCTGACCGTGCTAGTCATTCCTGGCAAGGAATTAATCTTTAAGTTTATGTATAACGAAAGTGTTTATTCAAAAGAGTATCTCAATCTTTTAGAGCTGAATATGAAAAAGCTGGTTTCTTTGGTTATTGCGCAGCAAGATATCTTTGACCCAGCTACCGAGTTTGTATCCGATCTGGAAAAGGATAAGCTTTTAACCATTTTTAATCGTACTGATGCAAAGTATCCAAGAGAGAAAACGATTCATGAGCTGTTTCAAGAGCAGGTTGACAAGAACCCTGATCAAGTGGCACTCGTATTTGGCGAGGCTCAACTAACATACGGCGAGCTGAACGAAAAGGCGAATCAAATGGCCCGTGGTTTACGCAAACAAGGGATTTTACCTGATCAGGTGATAGGGTTACTTACGGATCGTTCCTTAGAAATGATCATAGCCATTCTAGCCATCTTTAAAGCTGGTGGCGCTTATATGCCTATCGATCCATCTTATCCGAGTGAACGCATTCAATACATGCTAGCAGATAGTCGCACCCATTTGTTATTGGTGCAAAAAGCTGAAATGATCCCAGCCAATTATCAGGGTGAGGTACTGCTGTTAACAGAAGATAGCTGGATGGATGAGAATACAGACAATTTAGATTTGGTCAACCAAGCACAAGATCTGGCCTATGTCATGTACACCTCAGGTTCAACAGGTAAACCAAAGGGGAATCTGACGACACATCAAAATATCGTCAAGACCATCATTAACAATGGCTACATAGAGATTACGCCCAATGATCGTCTTCTCCAGTTGTCCAACTACGCTTTTGATGGCTCTACCTTTGATATATACAGCGCACTGTTAAACGGAGCTTCCCTTGTTTTAGTACCAACGCATGTACTGATGAATCCGACTGATTTGGCATCGGTCATTCAAGACCAGCATATTACCGTGTCCTTTATGACAACATCTCTGTTTAACACTCTGGTTGAGCTGGATGTGACAAGTCTCAAACACATGCGCAAGGTGGTGTTTGGAGGAGAAAAGGCTTCGATCAAGCACGTAGAAAAAGCGCTGGATTACTTGGGAGATGGACGTTTGGTCAACGGGTATGGACCAACAGAAACTACTGTTTTTGCCACTACCTATACGGTGGACCATACGATCAAGGAGACGGGGATTATGCCGATAGGTCGCCCGTTGAACAATACGAAGGTGTTTATTTTAGGAGCAGACAATCAATTACAACCGATAGGTGCATTAGGCGAGCTATGTGTGAGCGGGGAAGGGATTGCTCGCGGGTATCTCAATCTTCCAGAGCTGACTGCTGATCGTTTCGTTGAAAATCCTTTTGTGCAGGGAGAGAGAATGTATCGCACAGGGGATTTAGCGCGTTGGTTACCGGATGGAAGCATTGAGTACGTAGGTAGAATAGATGAACAAGTTAAGATTCGGGGACATCGGATCGAATTAGGTGAAATTGAAGCTAGATTACTAGAGCATCCTGCTATTAGCGAGACCGTTTTGCTGGCGAAGCAGGATGAGCAGGGGCATTCCTTCTTATGTGCCTATCTGGTGACAAATGGTGCCTGGTCAGTCGCAGAGCTTCGCAAGCATATCAAGGAAACATTGCCGGATTCTATGGTGCCATCTTATTTTATCGAGATAGAAAAAATGCCGCTAACTTCAAATGGCAAGGTAGACAAGCGTGCATTGCCTGAACCAGACCGAGTGATTACCAATGAGTATGTGGCGGCAGTCAATGAGACAGAGGAGAAGCTAGTTCAGTTTTTCCAAGAAATCTTAGCTGTAGAACGAGTGGGAACGCAGGATACATTTTTTGAATTGGGTGGTCATTCCCTAAAAGCAATGATGCTGGTTTCAAGAATACACAAGGAATTAGAAATAGAAGTTCCGTTAAAAGAAGTATTCGCCAGACAAACCGTTAAAGAATTAGCATCCTATATCAGACAGGCTGAACATTCGGATTACAGCGAAATCCAACCGGCCATGGAGCAAGAATACTACCCGGTATCTAATGCACAGCGACGGATGTATGTGGTTCAACAAATGAGAGATGTAGAAACAACAGGCTACAATATGCCGTTCTATTTAGAAATGGAGGGTGCTCTTGAGGTAGAAAAGCTATCTCTAGCTTTGAAACAACTAATTGAGCGTCATGAGTCATTACGAACCTCCTTCCATATGGTTGAGGATGAACTGATGCAAAAGGTACATGCAGAAGTTGCATGGGAGATGGAAATGATTCATGCCGTAGAGGAAGAAGTTCAACAACTTACCGATTCCTTTATGCGTCCTTTCGATCTTGCTAAGGCGCCATTATTCCGAGCGGGACTCATTCAAATCAATCCGAAGCGACATTTATTGATGCTGGATATGCATCATATCATCTCAGATGGGGTATCGATGAATGTATTGTTTCAGGATATAACGCAGTTGTATCAAGGTATAGAGCTGAGTCCTCTCAAGATACAATACAAGGATTTTGCGGTGTGGCAACAAGGCATGGCTCAGGTTGTCCGTTTTCAGGAGCAGGAAAGGTATTGGTTAAACCAATTCTCTGGTGACCTACCAATTTTGGAAATGGTAACTGATTATCCACGACCAGCCATACAGCAGTTTGACGGAGATTCCTGGTCATTTGAAATTGATGCCAAAATATTGGACAGCATAAAGCAATTGTCAGCTAAGCAAGGAACTACGTTGTATATGACTCTGTTGGCGATTTATCAAATCCTGTTGGCTAAGTATACCCGTCAAAACGATATCATTGTCGGAACTCCGATTGCAGGAAGACCGCATGCAGACACAGAGAGTATTGTGGGGATGTTTGTTAATACACTAGCTTTACGTGGTCAACCAAAAGAAGAGCAATCTTTCATCTCCTACTTATCAGAAGTGAAAGAAAACGTACTACAAGCCTATGACAACGCTGATCATCCATTTGAAGAGTTGGTAGAGAAGCTACATTTACAAAGAGATATGAGTCGTCATCCCTTGTTTGATACGATGTTTGTTTTACAAAACATGGATATGTCCGAGATAAATATTTCTGGTCTAAAGCTTCATTCGCGTGATTTAAACTGGAAAAATGCAAAATTTGATATGACCTGGATGATTGCCGAACAAAATAATCTATTGATTTCGGTTGAGTACAGCACCAGCCTGTTTAAACATGAAACCATTCAAAGGCTAGAAAAGCATTTCACTTATTTAGTAGAACAAGTGGCTAAGCATCCGGATTGCTTACTCAGCGATTTAGAACTCGCAACAGACGAAGAAAAACAGCAAATACTGACGGTATTTAACGACACTGCTACTGATGATTTACAGGATTTATCCATCTGCCATCTATTCGAACAACAAGTACAGCGTTTTTCAGATCGGCCGGCACTTGTGTTTAAAGAAAAGCAGCTCACATACAGTGAGTTCCATGCAAAAGTAAATCAATTAGCTCGGGTACTCAGAAAGAAAGGTGTGCTGCCGGATCAAGCGGTTGGATTAATCACTGATCGTTCCATTGAGATGATGATAGGGATTTTCGCCATCCTAAAAGCAGGCGGAGCTTATATGCCAATTGATCCTTCCTATCCAATCGATCGGATCGAGCACATGCTAGAGGACAGCCGAACTAAGTTGTTATTAGTGCAAAAAACAGAAATGATCCCTGCTAGCTATCAGGGGGAGGTATTACTCCTAGCGGAAGAGTGCTGGATGCATGAAGATTCATCGAATTTGGAGCTGATCAATAAAACACAGGATTTGGCATATGTCATGTATACCTCAGGTTCTACCGGTAAACCAAAGGGCAACCTGACGACTCACCAAAACATTTTGACCACCATCATCAACAATGGCTATATCGAGATCGCGCCAACAGACCGTCTATTACAGCTATCTAACTATGCTTTTGATGGCTCTACCTTCGATATCTACAGTGCGCTATTAAATGGAGCCACTCTTGTACTGGTGCCAAAAGAGGTCATGCTAAATCCAATGGAGCTGGCGAAGATCGTCCGCGAGCAGGATATTACGGTTTCGTTTATGACCACGTCCCTATTCCATACGCTAGTGGAGCTTGACGTGACTAGTATGAAATCCATGCGCAAGGTTGTATTTGGCGGGGAAAAGGCTTCATACAAGCATGTAGAAAAGGCTCTGGATTATCTCGGAGAAGGCCGTTTAGTAAATGGATACGGCCCTACAGAAACAACCGTTTTTGCTACCACATACACCGTGGATTCTAGCATCAAGGAAACGGGAATCGTACCGATTGGACGTCCGTTAAACAATACGAGTGTCTATGTCTTAAATGAGAATAATCAGCTTCAGCCGGTTGGAGTACCAGGGGAATTGTGCGTTGGCGGAGCAGCAATTGCACGTGGATATTTAAACCGACCAGAGCTGACAGCAGAGCGCTTTGTGGAAAATCCTTTCGTGTCAGGAGATAGAATGTATCGTACCGGTGATTTAGCACGTTGGTTGCCGGATGGAAGCATTGAGTATTTAGGACGGATGGATGAGCAGGTTAAAGTACGCGGTTACCGAATTGAGCTGGGTGAAATAGAGACAAGATTATTGGAGCACCCTTCTATAAGCGCAGCGGTTTTACTGGCAAAGCAAGATGAGCAAGGTCATTCGTACCTATGTGCTTACATCGTTGCAAATGGGATATGGACGGTTACTGAACTACGTAAGCATCTAAGTGAGGCTTTGCCAGAATACATGGTGCCTACTTATTTTGTAGAACTAGAGCAGATACCGTTCACTTCTAATGGGAAGGTGAACAAACGTGCTTTACCAGAGCCAGAAGGACAAATTACCAGTGTATATGTGGCCCCAGAAACGGAGACAGAAGCAAAAGTAGCAGCGTTATTCCAAGAGATTTTGGGTGTCGAGAGAGTTGGTACACAGGACATGTTCTTTGAACTGGGTGGTCATTCGCTAAAAGCGATGATGCTAGTTTTACGAATGAATAAAGAACTGGGCATCGAGGTGCCTTTGAAAGAGGTATTCGCACATCCTACTGTCAAGGAATTGGCAGCAACGATCGACCTTCTTGATCGATCAGGCCACTCAGAGATTGAGCCTGCTCCAAGGCAGGAGTTCTATCCTGTATCCTCCGTGCAGAGACGGATGTACGTGGTGCAGCATTTAGGAAATGTCCAAACAACCAGCTACAATATGCCGCTTTTCCTTGAAGTGGAGGGAGCTTTAGAAATTGATAAGCTTCATCTAGCACTTGAGAAATTGGTCGAAAGACACGAGTCGCTACGAACCTCATTTCATATGGTTGACGAAGAGCTGATGCAGCAGGTGCATGAAGAGGTGGACTGGGATTTAGAGATAATGGATGGAACGGAAGGAGACCTTGCAGGCATTACAGCAGGATTTATACGTCCGTTTGATCTCAGCCAAGCTCCATTGTTCCGTGCAGGCATAGTGCGGATTAGCCCTGGGAGATTCCTTTTCATGCTAGATATGCACCATATCATCTCAGACGGAGTTTCTACCAATGTATTGTTCCAGGATATAACGCAGCTCTATCAAGGAAAGGATCTGCCTCCTCTTACGATACAGTACAAAGACTACGCTGTGTGGCAACAAGCTGATGCTCAAGTGACTCGCTTACAAGATCAGGAAAGCTACTGGTTACATCAATTTGCCGGGGAAGCTCCTGTCTTAGAAATGCCGACAGATTTCCCGCGTCCTGCAGTCCAGCAGTTCGAAGGAGATGTATGGACCTTTGAGATTGATGCTGACATTCTTAGCCAGTTGAAAAAATTATCAGTGAGTCAGGGTTCTACTTTATACATGACTCTATTGGCGGCTTATCAGGTGTTGCTGGCTAAGTATACCGGTCAAGATGATGTTGTTGTCGGTTCACCAATTGCTGGACGAGCTCATGCGGATGTAGAAAGCATCGTCGGTATGTTCGTCAACACGCTAGCTTTACGTGGACAGCCTGCAGGAGAGCAGACTTTTATTTCCTATCTGGCACAAGTTAAGGAACAGGTTTTACAAGCTTATGCCAATGCAGAGTATCCATTTGAGAAATTGGTTGAGAAGCTCGATCTACAAAGAGATATGAGTCGCCATCCACTCTTCGATACGATGTTTACTTTGCAAAACATGGAGATGTCTGATATTGATTTGGCAGGCTTGACCTTCAAGCCATTTGATTTTGAATGGAAAAATGCCAAGTTTGACATGGATTGGACAATGTTTGAGGAAGAAACACTCAAGGTAGCTATTGAATACAGTACAAGCCTGTATACAAAAGAAACCATTAGCAGAATGGCTCAACATTTCACCTATGTTTTACAACAAATTATTGAGCATCCACCCATTCGTTTGGCTGAAATTAAAATTGTTACTTTGCCAGAGATCGAACAGATTTTAACGCAATTTAATGATACTAGGGCCAATTACCCTGATAACCAAACCATTCATAGCCTATTCGAGCAACAAGTGGAGCGTACGCCAGAACAGATAGCTGTTGTCTATCAGGATCAATCCATCACGTATCGCGAGCTTAATGAACGTGCAAATAGATTGGCACGTTGCTTGATCGACAAAGGAATACAGAGAAATCAATTTGTTGCAATCATGGTGGATCGTTCTATAGAAACCGTTATTGGAATGATGGGAATTCTCAAAGCCGGAGGAGCTTATGTTCCAATTGATCCTGATTACCCCTTAGATCGAAAGCTGTATATTCTTGAAGACAGTCATGCATCACTATTATTGTTCCAGCAAAAGCATAAGGTCCCATCAGAATTCACAGGTGATCGGATATTAATTGAGCAGATGCAGTGGTACCAAGCGGCTGATACGAATGTGGGGATCGTCAATACAGCTCAAGATTTGGCGTATATGATCTATACCTCAGGTTCTACAGGTCAACCAAAAGGGGTAATAATTGATCATCAAGCAGTATGTAACCTATGCTTAATGGCCCAAACCTATGGAATCTTTGCGAATAGTCGCGTTCTGCAGTTTGCCTCCTTTAGCTTTGACGCTTCTGTAGGAGAGGTTTTCCATACCCTTACAAATGGAGCCACTCTTTACCTGATGGATCGCAACCTGCTTATGGCTGGCGTTGAATTTGTTGAATGGTTACGAGTAAACGAGATAACTTCCATTCCGTTTATCTCGCCTTCTGCATTGAGTGCATTGCCGTACGAGGATTTACCAGCATTGGAATATATCAGTACAGGTGGGGAAGCATTACCTGTAGATTTAGTCAGATTATGGGGAACTGATCGAATCTTCTTAAATGCATATGGTCCGACTGAAACAACAGTAGATGCAACGATTGGCTTATGTACGCCAGAGGATAAGCCGCATATTGGTAAGCCTGTGTTGAATAAAAAAGCCTACATTATTAATCCAAATTATCAATTACAGCCAATTGGGGTACCGGGTGAGTTATGCATCGGTGGAGTAGGGATTGCTCCTGGATATTGGAACCGCCCTGAATTAACTAGAGAGAAATTTGTGGATAATCCATTTGCCCCAGGCGAAAGAATGTATAAGACGGGAGACTTAGCTAGATGGTTGCCGGATGGGACAATCGAATTTTTAGGCCGTATGGATGGCCAAGTAAAAATTCGTGGATTTAGGATTGAGCTTGGAGAAATTGAAGCTCGGCTAAACCAAGTCCCATCTGTAAAGCAAGCTGTGGTTCTAGCTCGTTCAGGAGAACAAAAGCAGGGATACCTATGCGCATATTTGGTGACGGACAACGATTTGCAGGTTTCAGCCTTACGTAAGGAATTAAGTCAAACGTTACCAGACTATATGATTCCATCGTTTTTTATAAAAGTCGATAAGATTCCAGTCTCAGTAAACGGCAAGATAGACAAGAAAGCCTTGCCAAAACCAGAAAAAGAAGTACAGCTGCAAACCGAATATGTTGCTCCAACGAACCCAACTGAGGAGATTCTTGTACAGATTTGGCAAAAGGTGCTGGGCATGGAGCGAGTAGGGATAGTGGATAACTTCTTTGAGCTAGGTGGTCACTCTATCAAGGCGATGATACTTGCTTCCAACATTTATAAGGAATTAAAGATTGATCTGCCTTTGCGTGAGATTTTTAAGCATACGACAGTAAAAGAAATGGCGCGATTTATCGATGGTCGGGATGAAGAAGAGTACGTCGGAATTCAGCCCGCAGCAAAACAGGAATACTACCCTGTCTCTTCTGCACAAAAAAGGATGTATGTCATTCAATCATTGGAAGATAAGGCTCAGGGTACGAGCTACAATATGCCGTCTTTCTATAAAATGAAAGGCTCTGTAGATGCTAAGAAATTAGAGAAGGTCTTCCAAACATTAATTGATCGGCACGAATCATTACGAACCTCCTTTCATATGATCGAGGAGCAGCTAGTTCAAAAGGTTCACGAACAGGTTTCATGGAAAATGGACATGAAAACCGTCAGCGCCAATGATGTTTCAAGATTAAAGGATTCGTTTATCCAACCGTTTGACATCAGTACAGCTCCTTTGTTCCGAGTGGGTCTTCTTACGATTAATAAAGATGAGCACATTCTTATGATGGATGTACACCATATTGTAGGAGACGGCGTATCGACTATGATCTTGTTCCAGGAGCTTATCCAGTTGTATCAAGGGCAAGCGTTACCTGAAGTGAAGATACACTATAAAGATTACGCCGTGTGGCAATTGTCCCAGCAGGATCGTTTAAAAGAAAGTGAAAATTTCTGGATGCAGCAATTTTCTGGAGAGTTGCCGGTGTTGGAGCTACCTACTGATTATTCTCGTCCACCAATTCGCCGATTGGAAGGAGATTATGTAAGCCAAAGCCTACGTGGTGATCTCCATGCAAGCGTAAAAGCCTTCATGAAAAATCGCGAAGTAACGCTATATATGGTACTGCTTGCGACATACAACGTTCTTCTGCACAAATACACGAATCAGCGCGACATTATTGTTGGTACGCCTGTTTCAGACCGACCGCATCCAGATGTCATGTCCACTGTCGGTATGTTTGTAAATACGCTGGCAGTCCGAAATCAGTTGGAGTCTGAGCAAACCTTCGAAGAGTTTTTAGCAAATGTGAAAAATAAAATGCTAGAGGTCTATGGTCATCAGGAGTATCCATTTGAAGATGTAATTGAAAAAGTAAAGGTTCAAAGGGATACAAGCAGACATCCGCTATTTGACACAATGTTTGGTGTACAAAATCTGGAGACATCTCACGCGGAGCTACCCGATTGGGGTATAGAAGCATTGGATATCAACTGGACTAACTCCAAGTTTGATATGAGCTGGATGGTATTTGAAGCAGACGGTCTAGAAATTGGCGTGGAGTATAGTACAAATCTATTTGAGCGCAACACGATTCAGCGAATGATCGGACACTTTGAACATATCATCGAGCAGATTATGGAAAATCCTCAAATTCGTTTAGCTGATATTCAGTTGGCAACAGAAGATGAGAAGGTCCAAATCTTAGAGGAATTCAATCATCAACCAACCAAAATAACCTACGATCAGGCAATCCAAAACAGATTTGAAGAACAGGCTATGAAGACACCTGATGCAGTGGCACTTGTATATAAAGGTCAGGAGTTAACCTATCGTGAGCTTAACCAAAGATCAAATCAGATGGCTCGTACATTAAGAGAGCATGGGGTCGGGCGTGATCAAATAATTGCGGTCATGATTAATCGTTCACATGAGCTGATCATTAGTATCCTAGCCGTATTAAAGGCAGGAGGAGCATACCTGCCAATTGATCCAACGTACCCGCTTGATCGTATTGAACACATGCTAGAGGATAGCCAGACTGCAATGCTGTTAACTCAAAAAGAAATCCAAATACCTACAGGATATTCGGGGGAAGTTCTCTTCGTTGATCAAGCTGATATTTATCATGAGGATGCTACGGATTTATCTAGTATGAATCAGCCTGCAGATTTGGCCTATATTATTTACACATCAGGCTCTACTGGAAAGTCCAAGGGAGTAATGATCGAGCATCGTTCATTACATAATCTGATTCATATTTCTCACCCCTATAAAATGGGAGCAGGAAGCAGAGTCCTTCAATTTGCCTCTAGCAGCTTTGATGCCTCGGTAGCAGAGATCTTTCCAGCTCTTTTAACTGGATCAACTTTATATATAGAAGAGAAAGAGGAGCTATTAACCAATTTAGTTCCCTACTTACTTGAGAATCAAATAACAACAGTAGCATTGCCGCCATCTTTATTAAGATCCGTTCCTTATAGGGAACTGCCAGCTTTAGAGTGCATAGTTAGTGTCGGAGAAGCTTGCACATTTGACATTGTGCAAACTTGGGGGCAAAACCGCACCTTTATAAACGGATACGGCCCTACAGAATCAACTGTTTGCAGTGCCTTTGGTGTGGTTACAGCAGAGGACAAGCGTATCACGATTGGTAAGCCGTTCCCTAATCAAAAGGCCTATATCATCAATGAAAATCAACAGATACAACCAATCGGGGTTCCAGGTGAGCTTTGCATAGCAGGGGCTGGATTAAGCCGTGGGTACTTGAATCGTCCAGAGCTGACACAAGAAAAATTTGTAAACAACCCCTTTGCACCTGGTGAGCGTATGTATAAAACAGGAGACGTAGCTCGCTGGTTGCCTGATGGCAATATCGAATATGTCGGTCGTATGGATGATCAGGTTAAAGTACGCGGAAATCGGGTCGAGCTTGGGGAGGTTACCAGCCAATTACTTACGCATCCTTCGATTACAGAAGCTGTTGTTGTACCAATAGTCGATACACATGGAGCAACGACACTATGCGCCTATTTCATCGAGGATAAAGAAGTGAAAGTCAACGATTTGCGCCATCATTTGGCTAAAGCTCTGCCTGAGTTTATGATTCCTGCTTACTTTATTAAAGTAGATCATATTCCATTGACAGGAAACGGAAAGGTAAATAAACAAGCATTACCTGACCCTTCCGAATTCATTTCAGCACAAACAGGCCATGAAATCGTTGCCCCTTCTTCTCAGGACGAGGAAATACTGGTTCAGGTATGGGAAGAAGTCCTGCAGTTCAAACCGATTGGGGTAGAGGACAACTTCTTTGAACGAGGCGGAGACTCCATTAAGGCATTGCAAATCGTAGCTAGACTTAGCAAATATAATCGGAAATTGGATAGTAGACATATTTTTAAAAATCCAACGATTTCCATGCTGGCTCCTTACCTTGAACAAAGAGGTGCTTTGATTGAACAAGATTCAATTGAAGGCGAAGTGCCGCTTACACCGATTCAATCCTGGTTCTTTGAACAACCTTTTGTGCATCCACACCACTTTAATCAATCTATGCTTCTGCCGAATGAACAAGGCTGGGATCGTCAACGAATAGAACAAGCATTTACAACCATTGTTAAACACCACGATGCCTTAAGAATGAAGTACCAGTTTAGAGAGAAGATCATTCAAGAAAATCAGGGTATCGAGGGAGAGTTTTTTACCCTGCATGAGGTGGATGTAACCAAGGAAAGAGACTGGCAAAGCCGCATCGAACAAGAAGCGAATCAACTCCAAGCAAGCTTTGATTTGACAACAGGGCCTTTTGTAAAGCTTGGCTTATACCATACGGCATATGGCGATTATCTTCTGATTGTCGTACATCATCTCTTAATTGATGGTGTCTCATGGCGCATCCTGCTGGAGGATTTCCAGACGCTTTATGAGCAAAAGGGTGAGCTGCCGGCGAAAACCACTTCCTTTAAGACGTGGGCCGTACAACTGGAGGGGTATGCTCGCAGCAAAAAGCTACAAGACGAGGCAAGCTACTGGAAAGGTTTGTTGAATAAATCGGTAAGAGAGCTGCCTGCGGATAAGGAATCAAGCGATACATTCCTTTTTGGAGATACAAAAGAAGTACAGCTTACCTTTGATATAAATGAAACCCAAGACCTACTTGCGAATGCCCACCATGCTTATAAGACAAAAGCGGATGATTTATTGCTGGCAGCGTTGGTTCTTAGCATAAATGAGTGGACGAAGCAAAGCGATATCATAGTGAATTTGGAAGGTCATGGCCGTGAGACGATCGTCGAAGGCATTGATTTGAGCCGTACAATTGGCTGGTTTACTACAATTTATCCAGTTCTGTTTGAAGTAGAGAACCATCAACTTTCCAGCGTGATTAAACATGTAAAAGAAACGCTGCGCAATGTACCGAATAATGGTATTGGTTTTGGGATCTTACAACACATGTCTCATTCTGATGTAAGCCAGAGCCAATTAAGTTCTCATCACATAACCTTCAACTACCTAGGTCAGATGGGAGAAGATTCCGCTAGTCAGTCTGAGACGGATAATGGAGTCCTTATCAATACAGGAGACCAGATAAGCCCAATGAACGCAAATCCGAGTTCGCTTAATATGACTTGCCTTGTAATGAATAATACGTTACATGTTACTTTTGATTATAATCCGCAACGTTATGAACAAGAGACAATGGAGCGTCTGGCAGATCGTTATAAGAGCAATTTAAAAGCAGTGATCGATCATTGTGTTCAACGTGAGCAGACAGAGCGAACACCAAGTGATTTTAGTACAAAGAAACTTTCATTAGAGGATTTAGACGACGTGTTTGCAACACTTAAAAATCTATAAAGGTATCCTGAGGAGGAGAAGATTAACTTGATTAATACCTCAGACGTCAAAGACATTTATAGCTTATCGCCCATGCAACGAGGCATGTTGTTCCATACATTAAAAGATAAAGAAAACCTTGCTTATTTTGATCAAACAACTTTTCAAATTGAAGGTGAAATATGTGTCGAATCCCTTGAGAAAAGTTTTAACGAGCTGATTCGCAAGTATGATGTCCTACGTACGATCTTCTTGTATCAGAAATTAAAAGAACCGATGCAGGTTGTGCTAAAAGAACGTACAGCAAGTATTTATTATGAGGATTTCTCTAAGAAGAGCGAGTTAGATAAAACAAAGTCTCTTCGTGTAGCTAAACAGAGGGACCGGGACGAGGGCTTTGACCTCTCCCGGGACATCCTCATGCGGTTGTCTTTACTAAAAGTAGCTCCTAAACAATATGAACTAGTGATCAGTAGCCACCATATTATCATTGATGGATGGTGCACGGGCATTCTGTATCAGGATCTGTTTTATTTCTATCAATGCTTTGTAGCAAATGAACCTATCCCAACTGAAAAAGCGATTCCGTACAGCAGATATATTCGCTGGTTAGAAGAGCAGGATGAAGAGGAAGCAAAAACTTATTGGAGTAATTATCTTCAAGATTTCGAGGGTGCATCTGTAATCCCTAAGGAAAATTCTAAGGGAGAAAAGGAAGTATGCATCATTGATAAGGTAACTTTTCCCTTCGATAAAAAGCTGTCGGAGGAATTGGTTCAAGTAGCAAAAACTTCCCAAGTGACGATAAGTACCTTGTTTCAAACAATGTGGGGTATCTTGCTACAAAAGTATAATAACTCCCAGGAAGCCATATTTGGATCTGTCATTTCAGGAAGATCACCAGAGATTCCAGATGTGGAGAAAATAGTGGGAATCTTTATCAATACCATTCCTGTTCGAATTCGGACGCTGGACAAGCAAACCTTCAAAGAATTGCTGATGCAGGTTCAGGAGGCATCTGTAAACTCTGAAAAGTATAACTATCAAACACTGGCTGATATACAAGCTGTTACAGGATCAAATCATGCACTTATCCATCATATTGTGGCGTTCGAAAATTTTCCTGTTGCCTCGGATAGCTTCGTTGATTCTCGCGAGTCCGATTCACAAGAATTGAAAGTTGTGAATGTCATTGATGATCATGAGAAAACCAACTTTGATTTTAATGTTCAGGTACAGATGGATACAGAATTACTAGTAAAAATCTCCTATAATCAAAATCTTTATAATAAAAGCTTTATTGATAATATTTTTAATCACCTACAACAGATTGCTCAGTCTATCATCCATAACCTAGATATCCAGGTGGATGAGATAGCCATTGTTTTTAAGGAAGAAAAGGATCAGCTCGTAAGCTATTCCAATCCAGCCAAGTCAGAGTTTCCAATGGATAAAACCATCCATCAGTTATTTGAGGAGCAGGTATTACGTAATCCAGAGCAGACTGCTATCGTTTTTAAAGGGCAGTCATTAACCTATCGTCAGTTGAATGAGAAGGCCAATCAATTGGCATGGATGCTAAGAAAACGGGAAGTAAAGCCGAATGATATCGTTGCGATCATGGCAGAGCACTCACTTGAGATGGTGGCGGGAGTAATGGGGATTTTAAAGGCGGGTGCGGCCTATCTTCCTATTGATCCATCCTATCCAGAAAAAAGAATCGCCCATATGTTACAGGATAGCAAAGCAGAGCAATTACTTATCCAGCCGCATTTGAATATGCCACAGGAATATAAGGGAAGTACTTTATGGCTAGCAGAAGAGAGTTGGGCAAAGGAAAGTACGAGCGATTTACCGCTTGTTACGGGCGCTAATGATTTAGCCTACATTATCTATACCTCAGGTTCAACAGGACTACCTAAAGGAGTTATGGTTGAACATCATTCTTTGGTTAATTTAGTCATGTGGCATAACGATGCATTTAGTGTAACGCAGAATGATCAATGCACGAAATTGGCGGGTTTTGGATTTGATGCATCGGTATGGGAAATATTTCCTACCCTCATACAGGGAGCTACTCTACATGTGTTAGATGAATCGAGACGTGGCGATATTTATGCTCTACATGAATACTTCGAAAAAAATGCAATTACGATTAGCTTCTTACCTACTCAATTAGCTGAACAATTTATGGAGCTTACAAGTAGTACATTGCGTGTGTTACTCATTGGCGGTGACCGAGCTCAAAAAATAAAAAAGACAGCTTATCAGATCATAAACAACTATGGGCCAACCGAAAATGCAGTAGTAACAACGAGTGGACAACTCCATATGGAGCAAGATGTCTTCCCTATTGGAAAGCCGATTGCAAATCACAGTGTCTATATTTTGGATCAGAAGGGACACCTTCAGCCGATAGGAGTACCTGGTGAGTTATGTGTCAGTGGTACAGGGCTTGCACGAGGATATCTCAACCAGCCTGAACTTACAGTAGAACGATTTGTCGATAATCCGTTTGTACCTGGAGAAAGAATGTATCGCACAGGCGACTTAGTTCGTTGGAAATCTGATGGTAGCATCGAATATCTGGGGAGGATAGACGAACAAGTCAAGATCCGAGGATACAGAATTGAGTTAGGTGAGATCGAGGCAAAGCTACTTGACCATCCTTCTATTAGTGAGGCACTCGTCGTGGCTCGAAATGATGAGCAAGGGTATACGTATCTATGTGCTTATGTGGTAGCAACGGGTACTTGGAGTGTATCTTCATTACGCGAGCATTTGATAGAAACACTGCCCGAATACATGGTTCCAGCTTACATGATGGAAGTGGAAAAAATGCCGCTTACTGCAAATGGAAAAGTAGATAAGCGAGCGCTACCGGTACCTGATCGACAAAGAATGAACGAGTATGAGCCACCTTCGACAGAGACGGAAGAAAAGCTAGTTCAACTCTTCCAAGAAATTTTAGGACTTGAGCGTGTTGGTACTAAGGATCATTTCTTTGAATTAGGTGGACATTCGTTGAAGGCGATGATGCTTGTGTCTCGTATGCACAAAGAGCTAGGTGTGGATGTGCAGTTAAATGAGATGTTTGCTCGTCCAACGGTTAAAGATCTAGCTGCATACATAGATCAGATGAATGGTTCAGCTTACACAGCGATTCAACCAGCGGAAGAACAGCCCTACTATCCTGTTTCTTTTGCACAAAGAAGAATGTATGTTGTGCAACAAATGAGAGATAGTGAAACGACAAGCTATAACATGCCTTTTTCGTTTGAACTAAAAGGAAAACTACATCTGGACAAGCTAAGAGAAACGTTGCAGATTCTTGTTCTACGACATGAAAGTCTCCGTACATCGTTTCATATGATTGATGAAAATCTAGTTCAAAAAATAAATAAAGATATTTCATGGGAATTAGAAGTAATAGAAGCTCGGGAGTCAGAGCTTCAGTCAAAGCTAGAGGAATTTATCAGACCGTTCAATTTAAGCGAGGCACCGCTTTTCAGAGCTCGTTTATTTTGCTTGAATCCACATCATTATCTGCTGAGTCTGGATATGCATCATATTATTTCAGATGGGGTATCTATGAACCTGTTCTTACAGGAATTCATGACACTATATCAGGGAGAAGCATTGCCAGCGCTCGCTATCCAATACAAAGACTACGCGTTATGGCAACAATCAGACGAGCAGCGATCTAGATTAAAGGAGCAGGAAAATTACTGGTTACATCGTTTTTCTGACGAGCTTCCTACCTTAGAATTACCAACAGATTATCCACGTCCGGCTATTCAGCAGTTTGATGGAGATGAATGGACGATTGAAATTAATGCTGATCTTCTAGCAAAGGTGAAACAAATATGCTCGAGTCAAGGTACCACGTTATATATGACTCTTCTTGCTGCCTATCAGGTTTTCTTAGCTAGATATACTGGACAGGAAGATATCATTGTGGGTTCTCCAATTGCTGGACGCTCTCATGCCGATTTGGAAAACATTATAGGAATGTTTGTAAATACATTAGCTTTACGCGGTCAACCAAAAGCAGACCAATCATTCATTTCCTATTTAAATGAGGTAAAAGAGACTGTTTTTCAAGCATATGCAAACGCAGAATATCCATTTGAAGAGCTGATTGAAAAACTCAATTTAGAACGAGACATGAGTCGCCATCCGCTATTTGATACCTTGTTCTCTTTGCAAAATATAGAAATGTCTGAGTTCCAAATGAGTGATTTAGAAATTTACCCTTATGAAACTGGGCAAAGGAATGCAAAATTCTCCCTAAGTTGGTTAATATCAGAAGGAGAATCCCTTTATATAACCATTGAGTACAGCACAAAATGCTTTAAACAAGAAACCATTCAACGCATGGCAAGTCATTTTGAACAATTACTAGCACAAATTGTTGCGCATCCAGAAGAGAACATTGGTCATCTAGAATTAGTGACAGATGCTGAAAAGAATATCTTACTTGAAGAATTTAATCTGACAAATGTCGACTATCCTAGAGAAAAAACAATTCAAGAACTGTTTGAAGAACAAGTGGTTAAAAATCCTGATCAAATCGCTCTTATATGTGGAGAGGAACAGTTTACCTACACACAATTAAATGTGAAATTTAACCAGTTAGCTCACGTATTAAGAAGAGAAGGCGTTCAACCAAATCAGGTAATTGGGCTAATTACGGATCGATCTTTGGCGATGATTGTGGGTATTTTTGGAACTATAAAAGCAGGTGGCAGTTATCTGCCAATCGATCCGACTTATCCTGAGGAAAGAATTCAATACATGCTCGAAGACAGTCAAACCCACCTCTTGTTGGTACAACAAAAAGACATGGTTCCAGCGGGCTATCAGGGAGAGGTTTTGATAGTAGAGGATGATATATGGCGAGATGAACCCGTACCTAACATAGAATTAATTAATCAGCCGCAAGACTTGGCCTATGTCATGTACACATCTGGCTCTACAGGTAAACCTAAGGGGAACCTGACTACTCATCGAAACATTGTCAAAACCGTATGCAATAACGGATATATCGAGATAAACGCTGAGGATCGCTTTTTGCAGTTATCTAACTACGCATTTGACGGCTCTACCTTTGATATATTTAGTTCGTTATTACATGGGGCTACGCTGGTACTAGTACCAAAAGAAGTGATCTTGAATCCAGTAGACCTGGTTACATTGATACGTGAAAAGCATATTACCGTATCTTTTATGACTACCTCATTGTTTAATGCTTTAGTGGAACTGGATTTAAGTAGTCTCAAAAACATGCGCAAAATAGCATTTGGAGGAGAGAAAGCCTCGTTTAAGCATGTGGAAAAAGCGTTGGATTTCCTAGGAAATGGACGATTAGTGAATGGATATGGTCCGACAGAAACGACGGTCTTTGCTACAACCTACACAGTGGATGAACGCATTAAGGAGTGGGGGATTATACCAATTGGCCGACCGCTACATAATACAACGGTCCATATTTTAAGTTCTGAAGACAAGTTGCAACCAATTGGAGTCATTGGAGAGCTATGTGTCAGCGGTGAAGGATTGGCACGCGGTTATCTTAATCTCCCAGAGCTAACGATGGAACGCTTTGTTGAAAACCCATTTGTACCAGGAGAAAGAATGTACCGCACAGGGGATTTGGCTCGTTGGTTACCAGATGGAGTCCTTGAATATGTAGGGCGCAAGGATGAACAAGTGAAGATCCGAGGACATCGAATTGAGCTTAGTGAAATTGAAACAAGAATATTGGAGCATCCTGCTATCAGTGAAACGGTCCTTATAGCTAAGCAAAATGAGCAGGGAAGCTCTTACCTGTGCGCTTATATTGTTGCACATGACCAATGGAATGTGGGGGAATTACGTAAACATGTAAGAGATGCTTTGCCAGAACACATGGTACCTTCTTATTTTATTGGCTTAGACAAATTGCCACTTACTTCAAATAGTAAAGTCGACAAACGAGCATTGCCAGAACCAGAAGGCAATCTGCACCTGACTAGAGAAATTGTTGCTCCAAAGAATGAATCTGAAAGGCAGTTAGTTAGTATAGTTGCTGAAGTGTTGGGATTAGAAGCCAGTGAAATAAGTATTACCGATAATCTTTTTGAACTAGGTGGACACTCACTGACTATTTTACGAATTCTAGCTAAGGTTCATACATTGAATTGGAAGCTTGAAATGAAAGACTTCTATAATTGTAAAAATTTCGAAGAAGTAGCAAGCAAAGTATCTGATATGCAGGACAATCAAGAACTGTCTAGTAATGGCTCGATCTTTAAACAGGGTGAGAAGAAACCGATCCCGGTAGTGCCAGTCCACGATAGACAAAAAGAGATGGAGCATGTTTTATTGCTAGGTTCTACAGGCTTCTTGGGTATTCATTTGCTACATGAACTACTACAAAAAACAGAAGCAACAATTCATTGCGTGATTCGTGCAAAAGATGATGAGACTGCTATGCAGCGTCTACGCAAAAAAATAGATTTTTACTTTACTTCCCAATACAGTAGCTCACAAATTGATGAATGGTTTAACCGCATCCAGATTATTCACGGTGATATTACGCAAGCCAAATTTGGGTTAGAGGCAAAATATTACGAGTCGTTAGGAACTATTGTTGACACTGTAATCCACACAGCTGCATTGGTGAAGCACTACGGATACTATGAAGAGTTTGAAAGAGCGAATGTACATGGAACTCAGCATGTAGTTACCTTTTGCTTGAATAATAAATTACCACTGCATTATGTTTCTACCCTAAGCGTTTCGGGAACCAGCGTTGAAGGTGCAACGGAGCTTGTGGAATTTACCGAAAGAGATTTTTATGTTGGTCAAAACTATGAGTCAAATGTATATCTGAGAAGTAAATTTGAAGCAGAAGCCGTGATTGTCAATGGATTGGAAAACGGCCTAGATGCACGTATCTATCGGGTTGGCAACTTAACAGGACGTTTTCAAGACGGATGGTTCCAAGAAAACATTAACGAAAATATGTTTTATCTCCTATCAAAAGCTTTTCTTGAGCTTGGAGGTTTTGATCAGGAGATTATGCAGGGTATGGTTGATTTAACCCCTATTGATATATGTGCAGAAGCCATTATACACGTGATCACCAGTAAAGGAATTCAGGAAAGAGTGTTCCATTTACAAAATCCACATTTCGTAACATACGATGATATGTATCGTGTATTTGAAGAGCTTGGTTTTTCAAGACGAATACAGAGTCGTGAGGATGTTACACGTGAACTAGGTGTAATGATGTCTCAGGGTAATGAAAAGCAGTTTTTGGCTGGACTTATGACCATAATGCTGAAGGATGCTAAGCGAGCCGAACAATTTAATGTTACAGTCGATTTTAGTAGGACATTGCAGCTATTAGAGGATTCTTCATTTACCTATCCTGTTCCTGATGGTGAGTATATGCGCAAGCTGGCTATGCATATGATCAAAGTTGGGTTTGTTACTGCTAATCATACTGTTGATGAAAAGATAGGAACTAATCGTTAGCGCTATGCTAACGACTGGTTCCCACCCTAAATATGAATAGCTAAAGGAAGGAGAGGGAAACCATGGCAGTCATTGAGCTTAAAAACCTTACCAAAAAGTATAATGATGTCTATGCTGTTGATCATCTAAATATAGAAGTACCCGAAGGACATATTTATGCGTTTCTAGGTAGCAATGGAGCTGGGAAGACAACCACAATTAAAATGATGACAGGCCAATTGAACCCGTCTGAAGGCGAGGTTCTATTTAAAGGGCGCAATATCTGGCAGGATCGTGAGGCAAGAAGAATAGCGGGATATGCTCCAGATGTTCCACTTCTTCATGAGGGATTGACAGCCAGAGAGATGGTCCGTTTTGTGGGGGCTCTTTACGACAGTGAGGAAGATATAAATAAACGTGTAGACACATTGTTAGAACATTTCGAGTTAGCTGACAAGGCAGACCAACTTATCAAAGAATATTCATTGGGAATGAAACGAAAGGTCTCGATTGCTTGCGCATTGATTCATCGCCCAAAGATATTGTTATTAGACGAGGTAACCAATGGATTAGATCCAAAGGCGACCCGCGAAGTGAAAAATTATATTCGACACTTTGCGAAAGAAGAGGGGGGGACTGTATTTATAACCACCCATATTTTGGATATTGTTGAAGAGCTAGCTGACACTATATCCATTCTTCATAAAGGAAAAGTCAAAGTAACGGGAAGCATGGAAGAATTGCGTCAAATAGCAGGGAATGAAGAAGGCCGATTGGAAGACATCTTTTTATCCGCTATTGAGTAACAGGAGGTGACAGAATCGTATGTGGAGACAAACGAAATGGATTAGTTTCTTTTACACAAGACCTTTCTTTAATCGCTTTTTCATCCATAGTCCTTCCAAATGGATCATTTATGTAGGTTTGGCAACCATCGCTATCGCCATGTACTTTTCGGAGAATTTTGGACAGCTCCTTTTTCATGCCGGTCTTGGTGCGAGACTGATGCTTCTCATAGGGGAATGCATTTTTGTCGGTCTTCTTCGAGGTATGAATACATTAACGCAACAGATGTATTCTGATCGCTTACTGACTTTGTTTCACGTATCAGGAGTTTCGCCGTTTCGTATGATTATTGGCCAATCTACTTCAAGTCTACCGCTGTATACGTGGTCATCAATCATGATTGCCATTCCATTAACGATCGGCTATTCAGCTCTGGAAAGAATTCTGTATGGTGTGTTATTCCTAATCGTTTCACTATTTATGATTTGGTTAACAGACATCATGAGTCGGTTTTTAATGGTTCTTACCATGAGATTCGTTCCTATTATTGTAAAAACATTTGTGGGTATTTCCTCACTTGCCTATGTTGCTCTGATTAGTTTATTGGTTTGGGCGTTGATCCGTATTGAAACAATTTCAGCAGAGGCGTGGCAAGATTTAGAGCGTGGCATGATATATGTTTTGTGCTTTTTCTTGGTGGGTCTTGGTGCGTTATTTCTATTTTCCAAACAAATCGGGAAATATTACTATGAAAGCTGGCTGAACCATGCGGAATCACTAGATAGAACGAGACCAGAAACCCAAGAAAATCTATCTAATTTAGTAAAGAGTGCTTATGATGCTATCGTTTTTAAAGATGTAACGATGCTTATAAGAAACCCTATCACGAAAATTAGATTTTGGTTTTGGTTGATTGCGATTATCTGTGGAGCAGTAATAGGTAGGTCAGGAATGGCAAGTTCCTTTTTGACTGAAGCGAATCAATCCTTCTATGTGTTGATGTTCGTTTCCCTGCTGACCGCATTGATTTTTGGTGAAATTGTATCAGCCCTTTATCAATTAGAGGAACAAAATTACATTCTTTATTATGTAGCTGCTGTAAAAGGGAGCACGATCTTCTGGGCAAAAACGATGACAGCCTCTCTCTTGGTGGTGGGCCCTGCGGTCATCGGTCACCTCGTGTTAGCGATTGTCCTGCAATTCTCTCTTATGGAGTGGTTAGTAGGAGCGTTACTTGTTCTCGGCTTTACATTTGGTTCTGTGATTGTTCAATTAAGTATTGCTTCACTTGATAAAAAGGGTAGAGATGGAGTCAATCTCAAAGAGGGCTCAGATGAAGAAGAAATGCTAAAACAGTCCCCTAAAAAGCCAATAGCTATTCTGTCTTCCATTTTGGGATTGATTTATCTAGGACTGTGTATTTGGTTATATTGGATAAATATTGGAATGTTCATTCTTGTAACAATCGTGTTACTTACCCTGCTGTTGAGCTTGATTGGAGTTCGTTATAGCGCGAAATAAAATGAGACTGATGCATTTTCGTGGTATAAATTGACTTTTGATGATGGAAATGTAAATATTAAAATAAGTTGTTTTTTTACTCTATTTACATAATTATCATTTGATTATGAAAAAATATGTTAGCGGAGGTCATTTTATGGATTATGTACAATTAGGTTCATCTGAGTTAAAGTGCTCTCGTATTGGATTAGGAACATGGGCTATTGGTGGTTGGGCTTGGGGAGGTACAAACGAAGAAGATTCCATAAAAGCGATCCATCGTGCTTTTGATATAGGGATTAATACGCTAGATACCGCTCCCGTGTATGGTTTTGGTGTATCGGAAGAGATTTGTGGCAAGGCGATTAAACAATATGGCCAGAGAGATAAAATTCATATTGCTACCAAGGCTGGTGTAGAGTGGGTTGGAGAGGAAGGCGTATACTGGTGCAACGCGACCAAACAGCGAATTATACAAGAATTTGAAGATAGCTTACGGCGCTTACAAGTAGATTACATTGATCTCTTCCAGCTTCATTGGCCTGATCCGGGAATTCCGCTTGAAGAAACGGCAGAAATTTTTGCGCAGCTCTTTAAAGAGGGCAAAATTAGAGCGATTGGTGTAAGTAACTTTTCTATTGAACAATTAGAGCAGTGGCAAAAAGTTGCTCCACTTCACAGTAGCCAAACAAGACTTAATCTACTTCAATTAGAACATAAGGATACTTTCCGTTATTGCTATGAGAATAACATTAACACAATTACGTGGGGAACATTGGCACAAGGCTTATTGACAGGGAAATTCTCAAAAGACTCTACCTTTGCTGAAGATGATTTGCGACATGGATATCCATTGTTTGCAGTTGAATATTTTGATCAGTATCTACAAGCAGTGGAACGCTTAAAATTGATCGCTCAAGAAAAAGGGAAAACGGTAGCGCAACTAGCTGTACGCTGGACGTTAGATCAACCTGGAGTTAGCTTATCTCTTTGGGGAGCTAGGAAACCAGCCCAGTTAGACGAAGTATCTGGAGTACTGGGATGGTCTCTTTCTGCACAAGATCTAGACCAAATTGATCAAATCATAAAAGAATCCATTCATGATCCATTCTACGATCCAACATTGGGTCCGCCTACTAAAGAAGAGTGGCAGGAAATGGGAGTTCTGTAAAAAAAGAAAATACCTTAGTTCTTCTTCTGTGGACTAAGGTATTTCTGTATAGAATTTTCATGATACGAGCATAGAGCAGGAGGAGACAATGAGTATACAAAAACAATCTCAGATCATTTTGGATATGGAACAGGGTCTCAAAGGTTTAGAATACATCAAAGAAGTTCGTGTAGTACAGGAAGAAAAAAATATAGGAAATAAAATTTTGCATGCAAAAGATTTGATTCCAACGATGATGAAAAACAACACAGTAAAAATGGATACACAAAAAACGGAGTTGCTTCGACAAACGGAACGGATAGAAAACTCTCTTCCTTTAGCGATTAGTCATGGAGTCGAATTGGAGAGAACGAATAGTAGCCCTATTACTCTCATTGACGTATTGATAAATGTCTCTACTTTGGAAGATAAGGGAATTAGCTATATTTTGGATAACGGAGATGAAATCAAATGTAGCTATCGACAATTGTTTGTCCAAGCTAAGCGTATAGTAAAGGGACTACGAAAAATGGGAATCAAGCCTCAAGATCCCGTAATTTTTCAGTTTCAAAAAAATCAAAATTACGTCCCCATGTTTTGGGCGTGCGTTCTAGGCGGATATATCACTGTACCCATTGCTACGTCCACCTCGTATGCAGAAAAGAATGCCGATACCACCAAGCTATATAATATTTGGAACATGCTAGATAAGCCAGTTATCATAACTGATGAAGAATTAATCGGGGAAGTTAAGAAGTTATCGGAAGTTTGGGAAACAGATGAGCTTGTAATTAGCACAGCGGAGCAATTATTGGATAATGAAGAGGAACAAGAGTTTTATGCTTACAAAGAGGAGGATTTTGTTTTATTTTTGTTAACATCGGGTAGTACGGGCTTACCTAAATGCGTGCAACATAAAAATGCTAGTATTGTGGCGCGCACAATGGCGACAGCACAATTTAATCAATTTGACAGTAATGAGGTTCTCTTGTGTTGGATGCCATTAGAGCATGTTGGTGGACTGGTCATGTACCATATCCTAGGCGTTTATTTATCCTGCCAACAAATTTTGCCACGAGTAGATTCGTTTATCACTCATCCGTTGAATTGGTTACACTGGATGGACAAGTATAGAGCTACGTTAACATGGGCTCCTAATTTCGCTTTTTCTCTAATAAATGACCAAGAAAAAGCTATTGAAGAAGGTAACTGGGATTTATCAAGTGTAAGGCACATATTAAATGGTGGAGAAGCGATTGTTGCTAAAACAGCCAAGCGATTTTTATCTTTACTACGTAAACACCAGCTTCGTGACGATTGCATGTACCCCTCTTTTGGAATGTCTGAAACATCTTCAGGTATCGTATTTTCCAAAACGTTCCGCAGCGAGCCTCAATCTGGAGTTCATTATGTCGATAAAATTTCATTTGAAGACTTACTTCGCTTTGTAGATGATACTGAAAAAGAACATATATGCTTTACAGAAGTAGGAGGACCGATACCAGGCGTAAGTGTTCGAATCGTTGATGATAATAATCAATTGTTACAAGAAAATTATATTGGCAGAGTTCAAGTCACGGGTCCTACTATCATGGCAGGTTATTATCAAAATCAAGAAGCCAATCAAGAAGCTTTTATTGGGGATGGCTGGTTCTTTACAGGAGATTTGGGCTTCCTAAATGAAGGAAGATTAACGATTACTGGTCGCCAAAAAGATATTATTATTATGAATGGTAAGAATTATTATAATTACGAAATAGAGTCATTAGTAGAAAGCGTCTACGGAGTTCAATCTACGTTCGTGGCCGCCGCAGCGTTCATTGACGCATCCAAAGGTGTAGAAGAGCTGGCGATTTTCTTTACTCCTATGAATGATATTGATGAAAGATATGAAGGATTTATTATTACGGAAATGAGAAGAACAGTTAGTAGAAACTTAGGTATAACACCTAAATATATCATCCCTATTCAGAAGGAAACCTTTTCAAAAACCGAATCTGGTAAAATTCAACGAAATAAGTTCATAGAGAGATTATATGCTGGTGAATTTAATGAGGTTATAAAGAAGATAGAAACGCAAAATGAGGATGTACATCATACCTTTCCAGAATGGATGTATATCAGAAAATGGGAAAAAAGCTCCATTTCAGTGCTTGCTTCTCCACTCCCTCAGGAAACGTATTTGATATTCCGAGACCAACTTGGGTTGGGTGAACAATGGTCTTCCTTGTCCCAAAATGGAAGTAGCACGATGATTGTAGTTAATCAAGGAGAAAGGTTCAAAAAACTGGGGCGTTTCCACTATGAAATAAACCAGTATGAGCAAAGTGATTATCATTTACTATGTGAGGAATTAAAAAAGGAATCATTGACGATTCATCATGTTCTGCATTTATGGACGTATCAAAAAGACTTGGATGAGGCAGAAAAAGGGCTTGCCTATTTGAAGGAGAGTCAATTTATAGGTAGCTTTAGCCTTATTTTTCTGTTACAGGCATTACATAAACAATCGGTCATGCCAAAAACCTTGACGTTCGTCTCTTCTAACGTATACTCGTTGGAAAATATGGAAGATTCAGCTTATGAAAAAGCAACAATTCCGGGTATCATTAAGACCATGAAGCATGAATTTCCTCATACTATCGCTAAATTTGTCGACATAGATACCAATCATCATCCTTATAATGCGCTGCTCGCATTGCAAGCGGAGTTGGGACTTCCAGACGAGGAAAGTGTGGTTATTTATTCTAAGGGGCAGCGATATATACCCAAACTACAACAGATAAATCTTCAAGAAGCTAAAAAAACACCATTACCATTGGTACAAAAAGGGTTCTATGTTATTACAGGAGGACTTGGTGGAGTAGGCAAACAAGTTGCTCACTATCTCATTCAACAGTTTGATGCAAATGTTTTGCTGCTTGGAAAAACCTCTCTTTCTAGAAAAAATGACAAGGAGGATGGTATACGGGGGGAACGTTCTCAAGTACTACATGAATTAGAGAAGCTGACTACTCGAAAAGATCAGGTTATTTATAGAAGCACTGATTTATCCGATTTGACGGTAATGGAAGAGGCAGTAAATGAAACAATGTTGTCCATGAATGTTGAAAAAGTGGATGGTATCATTCATTTAGCAGGCATTTATTATGAGAAACCCCTAGTAGAAGAATCTATCGAATCAATGGAAAAAATGTTTGAATCCAAAGTAGCTGGCACCTATCTATTGGGAAAATTAGCAGAGAAATATCCAGAAGCTATTCTGGTAACCTCTTCTTCCTCCAGTGGTTTGTTGTCAGGTTATGGGGTAGGAGCTTATACCTCTGCCAATATGTTTGTGGAGACATATACGGATTACTTGGCACACAAACGTGGAGGAGTACATTGTTTTGCATGGAGTTTATGGAATGAGGTTGGCTTGGGCCAACAATTTACAGATATGAAAGATTTACTGATGAAAAGAGGGCATCAACCGATTTCTCCACAAAAAGGACTTTTCTCATTCGAGTTAGGTTTGATGCTGGAACATAGTATGCTGTATATCGGGTTGAATAAAGGAGTTTCTGAGATTGCAGCGCTATGTTCTGAGGAGATTGAAAAGGAGACAGTAACAACTGTTTATTTTTCTGCCACCCATAATCATTTCTCTTTATCTGAAATGTACAGTATGATAAGACCGCACATCGTTGATGAAAAAGAAAATTACACCAAGGTTATTTTTAGGCAAGTCGATCAACTTATCTCAGATCAGTCTGAGGAACACATCGTAAGCGATACCCGACGAATAGAAGAGGAAATCAGGCACTTGTGGTCCGATATTTTACAAGTAGACCAAATCCAAGTTTTTGATAGTTTCTTTGATTTAGGAGGAAGTTCGCTTAAAGCCACCCAGTTACTATCATCTGTGCAGTCACGTTTTGGTGTGACGATCTCACTAAAAGTATTCTTTGAAAATCCTACAATTAAGGGATTAATTCATCGTATGGGAAGTCTAGCTGAGAGTAAGAGTGGCATTATACGTCTCCATGAACCATCTAAAAAGAAGGAAAAGGTAATCGACTTATCTTCATCACAAAGAGGCCAATGGTATTTATATCAGACCCTCCCAAAAAGTCCTTTTTACAACATCACGTTTACTCTTACGTTCGAGGACAATGTAAATAGGCAGTCTTTGTTAAAAAGTATACAGGCAGTTATACAATCGCAAGAAGCCTTACGGGCCGAAATTAGAATGATTGAGGATGAACCGAAGCTGTTCATCCATGATACCTATGTAGTGGGTATACCGATTATTGACCTGTCTTCGTATCCTTTGGAACAAAGGGAACAGAAACTGGCAGCCTTGATAGATGCTGAAGCGAACACCCCTTTCCAGATAATGAACGAGTCCCTGTCGAGATTTACTCTTATCCATGTTGGCGACGATGTACACATTTTATTGGGAAGTATGCATCATATTATCTCGGATGGTTGGTCGATTCATGTTTTTACAAAAGAACTGTTACGTTATTATCAGGAAATACAAGAACAGGGCGTCGTCGATATTGGAGAGCTGGATTACTCTTACACAAACTATCTGTTAGATCAAAAAGAGTGGCTGAGAAATGAGAACTCTGAATATGCAGAACAACTGTATTATTGGAAAGAAACTCTTGCAAATGAAACAGCACCGTTATCATTACCTATACAACTCTCACGTCCAGCTATTCAACGTTACCATGGAAAGACCATTGAGCAGCTTGTGACCGAGGACTTAACCGATAAAATCATGGAAGCAAGTAAGAACATGAAATCTACACCGTATATGTTTTTACTGTCTACATTTGCAGCTTTGCTGTTTCGTTATTCTGGACAGGATACTTTCCGTCTCGGAACTGTTCTAGCAAATAGAAATGTGCCGCAAACAGAGAAAATAATCGGCTATCTGGCAAATACGGTTATTCTATCCTTTGATTTCACAGAAGAGCTTACTTTTGATCAATTACTAGACAAGGTAAGGGGAACAGCGTTAGAGGCCCATGACAATCAAAATGTTCCCTTAGAAACGCTACTCCGTGAGATGAATGTAAGACATACTGCGGATATGTCACCTTTGTTCCAGATCGTTTTTACCATGCAAAATGCAGTACAACATCTATACCAGACTGATCAAATGAAGACCTACTTGCATATTGTCTCTAATCTGACCTCTAAGTACGATTTAAGTTTACATGTGTATGAAGAGGAGCACCAATTACGATTAAAGCTGGAATTCAATACAGACTTATTTGAAGAAGAGCAAATGAAAACATTTTTAGGCCATTATCTGAATTTTCTTCAGGTGATAACCAATGATAAGGTTCACACGGGATAATCCAGATCGAACTTCATCATAAATACGTAAAAGGCATTTCCTGAGTAGACCAGGAGATGCCTTTTTTACAGGTATGGTATATGGTATTGAACAATAAAAAGGAAAGCGATTTTTACGCACGTACGGTAGTAGAGAGTAAGGTTTGATTTACGAGTTTTATAACAGCCTGTTCATGCTCTTGGATGAAGAAGTGTCCACCATCAAATTCGCAAAAACTGATATCTTTACTTGTATATCTATCCCATTCTTTGATTCTATCAATAGATGCTGTTTGATCTTTTGTGCCAAACAGAACGGTAACAGGTGAGGTGATGACTTCTCTATTCGGATTAGGTACATACGTTTCTACTAATTTAAAATCTCTTCTAAGGATAGGAGTAAACAATTCCATTAATTCTGGACTCTGCATCAGTTCCGATGGAGTCCCACCCATTGTTTTAACCTCTTCCCAAAACGTAAGACCTTCAAGCACGTGACGCTTAGTAGTGGGAGTGATATGAGGAGGATTCTTTCCAGATAAAAATGAGGTGATTGGCATGGGAGCCTTTTTTTCTTTTAGGGCATGGAGCAGCTCAAAAACGAGTAAGGCCCCCATGCTATGACCAAACAAAGCATACGGGCTAGAATCTAGCTTACTATCTATGATAGAGAGAATATCTGTCACAGCTTGTTCTATATTTTCGTACAGGGGTTGGTTAAACCGACTTCCTTTCCCACTAAGTTCAATAGGAATCAGCTCTATATTCGGGAGAAAAGCTTTTTTCCAACTGGAGTATACGCTAGCAGATCCCCCGGCGTAAGGGATACAAAATAATTTCATTTTGGTTGACACGTGTAACCTCCTTGTTTTCCTATCAGTTATAATTGATGAATGTATGTTTTGATAAATCAGTATTATTACATTATACAATAAAATAAGGGTAATTCTTACTTTTTTTACTCTTTTTTTGTTTTTGAAATATTATTCAAAATCGTAGGAGAGAATGTAGTGAAAATGAATGTTTGAAATTCAATGTAAAGGAGAAGAAATTGTGGATAAAATGTTAGTCGAGGAGGTGTATTTGTAATATCCCTCACCATTCAAGTGAGGGATACATCTATGATGAATAGATCCTCTATGGACACAAAATAGTATGACAATCCTATTTACAATTTGTTCAATATATCATCCTTTTTTATCTAAAGTAAATCGGCTAGTCATTTCCTGTAACTCTTGTGCCATTTTCTCTAGTTCCTGCATAGCTGATGAAACTTTTTCTACTGAGACTAATTGTTCTTGTGAAGCTGCTGCCACTTGCTGTGCATTATTATGCGACATTTTTGCGCTAATCTCTACCTCTGTTACAGAAGCACTCACCTGCTCCGAACCAGCTGCCATTTGTTGTGAAGCTGCCGATACGTCTTCAATCTCAGATGCAATACTTCCAATGACTTCTACAATCTGTTTAAATGCTTCTTCGGCTCCCTGTACAGTGGCTGCTCCATTTTCTACCTCATAAGTTCCTTTTTCCATGGTAGATACAGCAATAGCCGTTTCCTTTTGGATTTGTTTTATAATTGAAGAAATATTTTCGGCGGATTCTTTTGACTGTTCAGCTAACTTACGTACTTCATCTGCAACAACAGAGAAACCACGGCCATGCTCACCTGCTCGGACTGCCTCAATAGCTGCGTTTAAAGACAGCAGGTTGGTTTGAGAGGCGATATTGCTAATTACCTCAACGATTTCACCAATTTCATTTGAACGCAATCCTAATTGTTTAATTACTACTGCTGATTCACCTACAGAAGCTTGGATATCACGCATTTGCTCCATTGCTCGTTGTACAATTTGATTTCCATTATTGGCTTCTTTCGTTGCTTCATTTGAGGCTTCAGAAACTATTGAAGAAGACTCGGCAATCTTATTTATTCCAATAGCCATTTCTTCCATTGCTCTTGCGCTCTCTTCCATTCCTTTTACTTGTGTTTCTGCTTCATTAGCCACTTCCTGAATAGCAGTGGCAATATGTTGTGTTGCCTTTGAGGTTTGTTCACTGCTGACTAGAAGTTCCTGGGCATTTGCTGATAAACGTACAGCATTACTATCTACCTCTTTGATTATAGTATGTAGTTGCTCTATCATTTCATTAAAGTACGTCGTTAATCTTCCAATTTCATCTTTTGATTGATACGTTCCATAAGCAGTTAGATCTCCTTCTTTAGCCTTATGCATTAGCTTCTCAATATCTTGTAATGGACGAGTAATCATGCGAGAAAGAAATACACCAAGACCCGAACATAAAATTAATGATACCAAGGTCAATACTATTATAATCCACGTACTTTGAATAACAGTTTTATCACTTGCTTCATCTGCTTTTTGGGCCATGTCTTGATTGTTTATGGTAAGTTCCTCTAAAAGATCTTTCGTTTTTTCACTAAGTGGAGTTATTTTTGAGACATATACTTGATATGCTTCTGAATTGAGATTGTTTTCCGCTAAATTCAAAACTTCTGTTCTTGTATTTTGATATACGCGTAATGCTTGTTTGAAATCCGAAAATATTCTATTTTCTTCTGCATCAGCTACTTTTTGACTTATATTATGTAACAATTCTTCTGTATTCTTAGCACGTTGGTCTATTAAGTGTAGAAGTTCTTGGTCCTTTTGTGGATCAGTGGTCAACATTGTTTCAAGAATATACGAGTCAACAGCTCTCAAATTCGTACGAATTTGCCCAATCCATTGTGCGGGTATAAGACGATTGAAATATATTTCATCGACATTTTGATTCATCTTTTGAATAGAATAATACCCTACGCTACCAACAGCGATAAGAAAGAAAGCTGCTAACACAATCAAAGAAAATATTTTTTTGCTAACTCTCCAGTTTTTTACAGTGTTCATAATCTATAACTCCTTATTTAAGCCCCTATTTCTCTGTAAATAGTGCAAAGGTTGATTTTTTGTAAAGAATAGTGTTAAAAGTAGTACGTGCTCCATAATACATAAAATTCCAGAATATTATAACTATTAAAACTGCTAATTTCATAATCTCCTCCTTAGAGACAATACGATAAAATGCCTATTTTTAATGGATTTTTATAAAAAATTATCCTTAGTTTATATATTAGACTATTTTTTAAAATAAGTAAATAGTACTATATGATAGTTTATTTTTGTTATAAATGTCTATTTTTCACAAACTTATGTGGAATCTTTGAACGTTAACGCTTATATAAATCTCCTTTTTAGTTGGATCATTCATTGAAAAATAGGTACTCGTTAGAAAATAAGCTAAAGGAACTACAGTGATTTTTGGTTGTTCAGACGTTTATTGTGAGTAAAGAACTAGTAGAAATACACTTTTAGTGAAAAAATAGCGGATAAATTAAAAAAAGTACGTTATTCTAAAATGATAGGAAAAGGTTGGAGGTTTATATATAAGCGTCTATGCATTTCTTCATGGGAATTCAGTCTCTGTTGCCAAAAGGAAATCTGACCGAAAATGAAAAGAAGGGAAATTATTCATCTCCCTTCGCTTTTTCTTGAGTAGGTAGTACAAAAAGCTTATGATATGTCCATTTTGTATAAGCAAGAGCTTCTTTCACACGATAATAGGGGATATACATGTTCGCTGAGTCGGTTCCAACTGGGGACGCATTCATTGATAAAACATTGGCTATCTCCATAGCACGCATCAAGTGATAGTGATGGCTTACGATCAATGCTGTATGATAACCGTGCTCCTGCATGATTTGCTGGCTAAAGCTGAGATTTTCTAGCGTATTTACCGCCTTGTTTTCTAAATAGATGCTGGATGCGGGCACTCCTTTTTTAATAAGATAGGTTTTCATGACATGAGCTTCACTATGTTCTTTGCCGTTTCCAATACCACCACTAACAATAATGGATGCTATATACTTCTGTTGGTAAAGCTCGTATGCCTTTTCTAAACGTTCTGCCAAGGCTGGACTGGGTTGATCGCCACGCACGGCAGCTCCAAGGACGATAGCGACATCGGCATGTTGTGGCACAGCGGAGCGTTCTACTTGGGCCATTCGGTAAAAAATAAAGCTAAACCATAAGATAATAAGTACAATAACGGGGATTCCTACGCGGAGCATCCCCTTTTTAAGGAACTGGAACAATTTGCTCGCCTCACTATTCAAAAAGATTGTAGGATGATGGATATGACTTGGTCAAAACCTGATAAAACTGCATATGTGACCACAAACGTACTCGGGGACTTGTCCGATCAGCTTGTTACATCTAACCCTCCTGCCGAAAGAGTAAAAAAGCTTCCTATTGAAATTGAACGTCCGTTGCAAAGCTTTCTAGAAGGACTGCAAAATCTGATTGGCTCACAGCTTGTCGGGTTTTATTTATATGGTTCCATTGCCTTGGATGCGTATATTTCTGGTGAGAGTGATATTGATTTTCTTTGTGTTACAGATGGCGATTTACAAGAGGTGGATATGTGGCTCATCGAAAAGCTATTTTTCGAACAGATGGCTATGTATCCAATTCTTGCTAAGTTAGAAGGGAATTTCCTGCCGTTTCATCGGTTACAATTACACAATCGTTGCGAATGCCCCCAATGCTTTGAGGAGGCTTATTTATTAAAATCGCCACGAGACTGGAATGCCATTACGTTAAAATTGCTACGCAGTCATGGAATTACCTTACTGGGACCAGATGCATCCGAAATGATACCGGAAGTCTCCTCTCAGGATTTAACTAATAATCTGATTGGGAATCTGCTTTACTTTGAATTAAATATGGAACACTATTTTGACAAAGGTTTAAATGATCAGGTTTTTGCAGTGCTAACGCTGTGCCGGATTCTACACACGATGCAAACAGGTGAAATTGTTAGCAAAAAAGTAGCCGCAGAATCAGTGTTGCCTAAGCTTCCAGCGCTCGGAAAAGTAATAACGAAGCGAGCGCTACGTGTATGGGAAAAGCGGGTGGATAGTCTAAAAATAGTAAAATCCGGCACGAATCTCGCTCCAAAAGACAAATTACTAGAATTTGTTTCGACCATGAAAAAGCTTGCATTGGACTAAAAAACACCAACCATCTTACAAATAGTAAGACGAAACATAGATGATAAACGTAACGTCTATATGTAAAAAACCAATTATTGGGGGTTTGCATGAAGAAGGTACTATTCACATGTATGCTCGTCTTCTTTTTTTCGTTTTGTTTTGTTATGGGGACGCCTTCAGAAAGTCAAGCATGTTCTTGCGCGATGCCCCCAAGTGTAGGGGAAGCAAAGAATGATTCTACTGCTGTTTTTATGGGAAGGGCATTGGGGGTAAAGGTTCAAAATCACTTGATTACGCTAAGTGGCCCTATCATGAATAGGCAAGCCACCCTTTTTGAAGTGAAGAGAGTTTGGAAAGGAGGCTCACAGACTCAACAGATTGTTTATGATCCAGGAGGTGAGACGAGTTGTGGCATAGATTTTATGCCAGGTAAAATGTATCTTGTCTATGCGTATGAAGACCCGTCTCAAGATGGGATATTGTCTACCAACCTTTGTACGAGGACAAAAGAAATTTCGCAAGCAAGTGAAGATAGTACGGCTCTTGGGCAAGGGATAGAAGCCACGGAACAGGTGGATTTGTCAAAAGAATTACCGGAAAGCAATACTCTTGAATTAAAAGTGATGATTGTAGTATGGGCAGTTATGAGAAGTATGGCAGGCTTATTGGCATACGTATGGTAGTGCATCATATGAGGGACTTGTAAGTGATGAAATCGAAACGAGAAATGAACGGAGTAGCTGTTTTGAGGAGAAAAGTGCATAATAATTATTTGAAAAATATACATTACCTTCCAAAAGAGCTATACTTATAATATGCTTCATCCAAATAATGGGAGGTGCTTTTCAATGTTTTTAAGAGAAAAGGATACGGTCGAAATGTCGGCGGATATGGCTCTTCTTGAGAAACTATTTATGCCCTTCATGTTTCAAGCGATCTATGTTGCAGCAGATTTACAACTTGCCGATCATTTAGAAGATGGGTCAAAAAGTGTTGGTGAACTGGCTCGTGTAACACAGACAGATGAAGCAGCTCTTTATCGCGTCCTACGTGCATTATCTAGCATGGAAATTTTCAAGGAAAGTGAGAAGGGAGTCTTCCAGCTCACACCAATGGCCGAATATTTGAAAAGTGATGTAGAGGGTTCACTACATTCAATGGCTCTCATGCTGGGAGAACATTGGATTTGGCAGACATTGCCGGGATTATCTACGAGTGTAAAAACAGGAGAATCATCCTTCGATAAAACGTTGAAACTGCCTTTTTATGAGTATTTAAATCAGACAGAAAACAAAAAAGCTGGGGAAACCTTTAATCTAGCGATGTATCATAATACACAGCGACAAATTGAGCAAATCCTAACTAATTATGATTTCTCTGCTTATCACAAAATAGTCGATGTGGCAGGTAATCATGGACAACTGCTCACTGCGATATTAAAGCAAACCCCAGATAGTGAGGGAGTCTTATTTGACCGACCTTATGCGCGTGAGATGGCTCTTGCTAACCTAGATAAGGAAGAAGTATCCGATCGATGTGAATTCATTGTAGGTGATTTTTTCAAAGAGATTCCAAAAGGTGGAGATCTATATATCCTAAAGCATATCTTACACAACTGGGATGATGATAAGGCTATTGAGATTCTCAAACAGTGTAGAGAAGCGATGGGAGAGAACGGAAAGCTCCTAGTTATTGAATCTGTAGTTGCGGAAAGTAACGCTAGAGATATGATTAAATTCCTTGATCTACAAATGCTACTTTTACTAGGAGGGAAGGAACGTACGAAGGAAGAATACTCCCAATTGTGCGAGGCAAGTGGGTTGTTTATGCATAGGGTTATTGAGACATCGATGGGGATGGCTTTAATGGAGATTTATCGGGTATAGGGTTCTAGAATGGTTCCTCTGCTATAGAACATAAGGTGCTGCACTGCCTGATGCGAATTAAATTCGTTGTCAGGCAGTTTTTATTTTGTCTAATGTTAATAAAAAGTAAAATAACTAAGTGCTTGCTATTGTGTGTTATAACCTATACAGGTATGCACAAGGTCACCAGCTTGGGTTTTTAGTGACTTGTCTAATATTCTGATTATTCTGATGTTTTTCTACGATTTCTTGGAACTCAGAAGAAGAGCGAGAGGATGAACTAGGTCAGCTAATCACATTCAAAAGTGCAAAGGTTAGTTATTTTGTTCTGATGATTTTCATTTTTATTGTATTTGTAATCGAAGAACTACCGCATTACGCTAATCAGCCTATAAAAAATATGCCATTGTTCCTTGTACTTTGCGTATCAACAGTTATTTTACCCGCAGTAGAATTTATCGTTTCTAGAAGATTTCGTTAGGTAAAGATTAATATGACACCACATATATTAAGTAATGTACTTTTCAGTTTTTACATGAGTGTAGCATCAAGGAATAATTAAGTTATTTTGTATTAGGTTTACCAGGAAAAGGAAATGCTTTTACTAATAAGCAGGAATGTACGACTTTATTGCCATTCTTTTAAATGCTGGAGGATGATAAAAAATGTTGAGTAAAATTGATCATATTGTGGTACTGATGTTGGAAAATCGTTCTTTTGATTCCATAGCTGGAAGGCTATATGATCCTCAAAATCCAGCTCCTTTTGATCAAGTACCTCGAAATCAACCTTTTGAGGGAGTGGCTGGGAAAAACTTATCGAATTCGTTTCCAGTCGGAGAAACAGAGGCGGGGCACAAAAAGGTACCTGTGGGAGAAGCTGGTTCATTTACTACTCCAGAGATAGATCCAGGAGAAACCTTTGAACATGTTTTCTTCCAGCTTTATGGTAAACCATTATCTTCTGAGGCCGAATCTTTACCACAATCGGCGACAATGGACGGTTTTGTTACGGATTATATACATGTACTACGAGAACAAAACAAGCTAGTAGATTATAGACAATACCAACAGGTGATGGCAGGATACACTCCTAAGATGCTACCCGTGTTAAGCAGGCTTGCTAATGAATTTGCGATTTGTGACCAATGGTTTTGTTCTGTTCCTAGCCAAACGTGGACGAATCGCTCGTTTCTACATGCTGCTTCCTCTAGTGGTTGGGTAAATAATGCTCCTTATAAAAAATGGCTCTTGGGAAACCATGCCGAGACGATTTTTGATCGTATACTTGCACAGAATAGGGAAGATATCACATGGAGAGTGTATTACGATAAGCTCGATATGGTGTCCTTAACGATGTTAATTCATTTTCCAAGGCTTTCAGGTTATCGGAAAACTCATTTTTCTTTTATGGAGCAGTTTAAAAAAGATGCGATAAAAGGGAATCTTCCTTCGTATTCCTTTATAGAACCTAGGTATTTTATAGATGCTAATGATCAGCATCCCCCTCATAACGTATTGCTTGGGGAAAATCTTATATCGGACGTTTATCAGGCAGTAAGAGAAGGTAAGAATTGGGAACGGACGCTCTTGATTGTAACGTATGATGAACACGGGGGGTGTTATGATCATGTTGCTCCTCCAAATGCTGTTCCTCCCACGATTAACCATGAGATAGGAGAAGAGGGATTTACCTTTGACCGCTTGGGAGTGCGGGTTTGTACATTACTTATTTCTCCCTATATTGAAAAGGGAACTGTTTTTCGAGCGAGGCAAGTACTAGACGGCGTGGAGAATGATGTACCTCTGGACCATACCTCTATTATTAAGACGATTACAAACCGTTGGGGATTGGGAAACTTAACAGAGAGAGATAAAGCCGCTTTTGATATTAGCCAAGTATTAACCAGAGAAGAACCAAGAAATGATTGTCCTGTATTGGAGCCAACTCATGCCGTTGAGACCTTTACTTCTGAGCTTCCTTTAAACGATTTACAACATGGAATGATCAAAGGCCTTGCTTCATATTATAAGGTGCCTGTGCCTAAATTGAGTAATGTGTCAGAAGCACTGCCTTTCCTAGAGAAACTTGCCAAAAATATGGACTTATAGAAAAATAAATGACTATATAGAGTCCTCTTTTGAGAAGAACGAGGACTCTATATGGTAGATTCCTAAAGGTTTTAAAAGAAAAACGGTGATCCAAAAAATTCACGACGGAAGAAAGGTGATTCGCGGAAGCCTCTGCCGCCAAATCCTCTGCCGCCAAATCCTCTGCCACCAAACCCTCTGCCACCGAAGCCTCTAGGTGGATCTGGATCGTCATCCCAGTCTTTGTATTCCATAGGTTGTTCATATTTCCTATGCTTAGGGGGACAGCAACATTCACAACATTCACAACATTCCCGCTTGCGACGCCTCATTTCACATACCTCCTTTATGTCTTATCCTTTAAAGATATGCTGAACCTAATAAACGGGTTTGGATGTATACCTACTTTTGATTAATAGAATAAGCCTGTAGTTGGTTTGACAGCCAGTGAATCTATAAAGGTCCAGCTTTGCTTGCTTTATCGCTGGATATGGTATGTCCGATCGTGTCATGCAGCTCACGCGCCATACGGTATCTTTCTTCCAGCAACGTCAATCTCTCAATCTGTGAAGAATATTGCTCCAAAATCGTATATTGTTCTTTAATCAATGCTAGCTTTTCTTTAATGACCTTGATAGATGCTACTCCTTTTTGCAGTGCAAAGCTAATTCCATAAAAGATGAGAGAATCCATTAGACTTTGCCAAATGAAATGTTGTGCTAGTGATGAGGAAACTGATTCACTCGCACTCAAACAGATTAAAATTACAGAGATGGAGAGTGAAAACCAATGTGCTTTCCCTCAGCTATAGAAGCCTATCGTAAAGAGAGTCCTGATACATCAAAATGATGACAGAAACAACCCAAATGATACGAATTGCAAATACGGAGCAATCTTACCAAGCCCATCGATTTAAGAAAAAACGCATTTTTACGACTCCGATCAGCATAATATGAACTGAGCTATTCATTGCCTAAAATAGCTCAGTTCTCTTTACAATAAGACGTAACCTAAAGGAGATCATGTATGATAAAACTCCATGTATTACTTCCAATAAAAATGTTTAAAGTACTTTGTTTGGCCATACTGATTTTTTCTCCTATTGCAACACCTATGACTTATGCAGCAGAGACGAAAATGAAATCACTTGGACCAACGAATTCAAAAGAAGTGGAGAAGTTTGCTGATCAATTTTTCAATCGTCCACAAATAAAAGACAAGCTTGCAGGGGCTGCATTTGTTGTGGTAAAAGATGATCAAGTATTGTTCAAGAAAGGCTACGGCTATGCTGATGTGGAGAAGAAACGACCTGTAGATCCAGACTCTACGGTATTTCGTATGGCTTCTGTTTCCAAAGTATTCACGTCCACAGCAGTCATGCAACTCGTGGAACAAAACAAAATAGATCTAAATAAGGACGTTCAAGCGTACTTGAGGGATTTCAACATCAGTAATAAGACGGGAAAAAAGCTCACCATGGAACATTTAATGACACATATGACTGGGTTTGACTATCCAGATTCCTCTTTTTCTGATGACAGATCCCCAGAAAAATATTATCCGCTGGACGAATTTGTTAAAGAGACCGCACCTAGCATTGTGCGCAATCCCGGAGAAGTGTATCGGTACGATAACTATGCTTTCAACTTGCAGGGTTACATTGTGCAGGGCATTTCCGGTGTACCGTTTCATCAGTATGTGGAAAACCATATTTTTAAACCCTTGGGTATGAGTAGAAGTAGTTTCGTAATGAGACCAGATATACAAGCTAATCTCGCTACTCCGTATGACAGCTTGAGGAAGCCTATTCCTGAATATGGATCGATTCCGACGGATGCGCCAGATGGGAGCATGTTATCGACTGCAAGTGACATGGCCAAGTTCCTGATTGCTCATCTTAATGATGGAAAGTTTGAAGGAAAACGGATTTTGCAAGAAAAGACCGCGAAAACTATGCATCAGATTCGCCATGATCTCCACCCAAAAATCCAAAATGGAGCATATGGTTTCGAAACATTTTACCAAAACAATTACAATAACCAATTTGTGATTGGAAAGGGTGGGGATTTGCCTGGATTCCATTCTTGGATGTGGCTTTTACCAGAAAAGAAGGTAGGAGGATTTGTCGTTTTTAATGGAGATGGAGCAAATTTTCGTGAAGAGCTGTTCAAAGCGTTCATGGATCATTACTATCCAAAACCAGTGGAAGCTAAAGCATATTTGAAGACCACCAAAAAGCAGTTGAACCGATTTGCGGGTGTTTATCAAGACTTACGAGCTCCTTTTTGGGTGTTTCGAACGACCGTATCGGACGACGGACAACTAATGATTGAAGACCCTTTAGGCAAACATAAGCTTCGGCAAATGGAACCGCTTTTGTTCGAAGATGAGCGAGGAATGAAGGCCGCTTTTAAAGAAAATCTGGATGGTTCAATCGCCTATTTGTACTACAATCAGATGGATAGTTGGGCACAAAAAAGACCGGAGCCAAAACGATATAGCGATGTCGATAAAGATCAGAAGTATGCCAAATATATTTACGATATAAAACAGCTTGGGTATCTAAATGAATCTCCCGACAATAAGTTTCGTCCCGAAGAGCCAATTACCCGTGGAGAATTTATTACTCAATTGCTACGAGTTACAGGAGTTCCACCTTCTAAAAAATCGACCACATTTACTGATCTAACTGGTAACAAATACGCTGGACAAATTCAAAGTGCTGCCGATCTCGGCATTGTGCAAAAATCCAATAATCATCGAATAGAGCCGAATAAAGCAATTACCCGAGAAGAGGCGGCAATGCTCGTATGGCGATTAGTAGATAAGAAACAGGGGCCTGCCTCCTCGAAAGTGGTTTTGATTGGCGAAACAGACCCCTGGGCTATTGATGGTGTCAAATATGTGGTCTCAAAAGGCATGTACGGCCCAGAAGTTAAACCGAATAGTCGAGGTGAGGTCGATTATAACTCAAAACAGCCAATGCTTCGTCAGGAGGCGGCTGCACTGTTAAGTTTATTTTCACAACGAATGATTTCGAACGAACACTAAACAAGAAAATTCGCTTTCACCCGTTTTTGCGATGTTTTATCGCTAGAAAGACTGTACGTTAAGGAGCTACTATTTCATAGAATACACTACTCCACAGAGAGAAAGCGGACTCTTTGTGGAGTTTTATTAGATAGTGTTTTTGTTCCGGAAAAGTCGGGAAAGAAAATTAATATTATTTGGAAAAATAGCTTGTTATAGAGACAGAAATACGTAATAATTTCTTTATCTTTACATTTTTCATTACGAAGGGATTGAGTTATGCCAGGTGGGAGATGGTCTTTTCTTACTAACCGTATAAAACATTGGAGGTAAGACCATGAAAACAGAAACAAGTATTGTAACAGAGAGATTATTATTAAGAGAAATGACCATTGAAGATGCAGAAGTTCTATACAGCTATTGGTCAGATGATGAAGTAACGAAGTATATGAATGTCTCATCCTTTAGTAGCGTTGATCAAGCTAAGGAAATGATACAACTCCTACTTGATTTAGGTAAGGAAGACAAAGCATATCGTTATTCCATTGTATTGCAGGAGACAAACGAAGTAATTGGAACTTGCGGGTTCAATTATATAGATCGTGAGAATAATCGCGCTGAGGTTGGATTTGATTTGGGGAGACCATTTTGGAGGAAGGGCTTTGCTAAAGAAGGCTTAGAAGCACTCGTTCGTTATGGATTTGATGTACATGAACTAAATCGAATTGAGGCAAAAGTTGAGCCCGAGAATGTTAATTCAATGATGGTTCTAAGCAAGCTATCCTTTGTTAACGAAGGGTTGCTAAGAGAATACCAAAAATCGGAAGGGAAGTATGTCGATTTACACATACTTTCGTTACTTAAAAAAGAGTATCTTGATAAGCAATAAAGAGTTTTCAGTTGTATAAAGAGTAAGCCCTGAACAATTGATATTATCCCCTTTAAGTAGACAGTAATAAGAAACACTTTACTGTCTACTTAAAGGGGAATTTTTATTTGGAAAATGAAGAAGGCGACCGGAAAGTCGCCAATTTTCTACTCTACAACCATAGAGAATGCTCTAGCTTTATTAGTTCTCGGTAAGCGTAATTTTACCAGAAGATGCTTTTCCTTTGAAATCATACAAATCTTCATCTTCGTCGGTATCAGTAATGGTACCTGTAATGTCTGCATCTTCAAAGTCACTGTCATTCCACACCATCTTGCAGATCTTTGTTACAAAATCCTTTAAGTCATCCTCATCTAATTTGTCGAACAACTTTTTGTCATCGTAATAATCGAACTCGATTGTGATCTCGACATCATCTTCATCGCCATCTAAGGTAATATCCCAGTCAATATCTTCCCAATCCTCATATTTTTTCTGGATTTTTTTCTCAAGATCAGCTAAATCGTCGTTTTTGCTTTTTTTCTTATCCAACTTATCTTTTGCATCCCGCAATTCTCTTTCTAGATCAGCAATTTCAGCGTCTTTGGCATCTAATTGAGATTTGTATGTGTTGAAGGTTGGTTCATTACGGTCTGTTACAGCTATTGTGTAGGTTGCTTGATCCCAATCAATATCTTTTTTGAACACATCAGCCATCATACGAATCGGAATGTAAGTTGTGCCATCCACAATAAATGGTTCGATAGTGGTTGGAACTTCATTACCGTTATGCTTTACCTTCACATTATTGTATGTAGCTTGCAAATTTTTCTTTACAACTGCTGCATCAGTTGTCGCAGGTAGTGCTCCAATCAATAGAGCAGACGATAATACTAATATTGCCTTTTTCTTAAACATCTTAATCCCTCCATGTGGTCCTTCTAGTGATGAAATCTTTGTTTTATAAACGAAGCGACAAGGCTAACTGTTACGAAAACAGAAATATGCTGAAATTCTCTCAAATCTAGAATTTCATTAACTCCTTCGCTAATCTCTGCTAGTTTACAAAAGAAAAAAGTCAGGATGATGTCAAAATGAATATTTTTTTCAGGGAATTTATGCCACTAAACCTGCAAATTATTTTTTGCGGTACCAAATTTGATCTCAAAAAATCATGAATTTCTCTTCGTAGTCACTTATTGAATGGAAATAAGAAAGGAGGTCTTTACTGTATACTGGGAGGAGATTTTTTGGGGAGAGGGATAATAAGAACGACTTTTACAAAGAACATAAAGATTCAAGCAGTATGAATGTATTATAGGAGAGAGAACGAGTTTTACCCGATCGCTAAAAAACTTGGAATCTCAAGAAGAACCCTTTTCCTCTCGAAGAACGGGTCATAAAACTCGAAGCAGAGAGCGAATATCTAAAAAGTGGATCTCCTAGAGCTCTGTAAGGGATTATAACCCTATTAATGAGTCTTAGAGTAGGGAGTTGCTTGAAAGATGTATATAGAAAAAGGGCTATCCCTCGGCCATTTTTATGTCTATTGGGACAGCCTCCTTTTGAGTTTTGTGTTTCTACGTTAGAGGATTTAGTAGGTCTCACACAGGAAAAAGTGTAACCAAAATTATTTTTTTATGAAAGTGAGGAAGGATTATCTATATTGTTATACAAAATTTGATCCAATTGTAGGCTAATTTTCTTTTCTTCATCTGAACCTGTAGTTGGTAGCCTTAGTAAGGGTAATTCATATTTTTTTAGAATCGTATCTTTTTTCTTATCTCGTCCAATCTGATCTTCTTTATTTCTATGAAAAAAACCATCCACCTCAATTATTAAAAGTGGTTGCTTGTTGAGCACATCATAGATAACAAAATCTACCGATGCATTATTCTTCACAAATCTTTTTTCCGCTTCATTGAGACGCTTCGTATCATTTAATAAGTCCTTCAGGAAAATTTGAGTACCAAATGTGACGCTTTTATACTGTTCTTTTTTTAACAAGTCGGTCAAAACACGCCACATAATATTTTCGGATTTATACCTAAACTTAGAAATCAATCGATTTTGCAAGTAATTTAATTTGGTTGAATACTCGGTATAAAGCAAGTCAAATACAGAGACAAGTTCGCTATTTGTAATATGCTCGTGGAGCGTGTTGTACTCTATGTAACGGATCAAATTGCCGATATCTTTACGCGAATTTCGGAATAAAGCATAATCCGTTACGAGGATAAACTGCTTCTGTGCTCTAGAGACCGCTACATTGACTAAACATGAATTTTCAACAAATTTCCTTCCGATTTTACCATTCTTAGTCTGATCTAGAACGGTTGATAGAATCATTACTGGTTTCTCACGGCCTTGGTACTTATGAACCGTATCGATTTCAATATTCTTCTCCGACATCCTACCTGCTTCTTCTACTTGTAAGCGATAAGGTGTCGTAAACCCAATTTCTTCATTTGATATCTCACCCAACTGCAGTTCTTTTAATATCTCCTCATTAAAGGCATCAATTTCCCTATGATTATAGCTACCTTCTTTACCTTTTAAGGTTACTTTTCTCATATGGTTGCCTGGAGCAGTATAATGCAGCCGTAAGGGGATATCGTTATCTTTTTCCAAGGTAAAGGGAATTAATTTGTCGTCATAATACTGGTTGTTACAAAACCCAATAATCTTCGGATGGCACCGATAATGTTCCTTTAAAATCACTTTGGGAATGCTATCACCATAAACAGACAGCAAGGAAGAAAGTATACTATGTTTAAAATAGTTATACACATCATCTATATTATCAGTATTCAGTTTACTTTTAATGTTATTATCAACTATCTGTGGTAATTGCTTGGTATCGCCTACAATTATAGCCTGCTTACAGCAAGATAAAGCCAGTACTCCTGTAAGCAAATCGACCTGGGAAGATTCGTCAACGATCACATAATCAAATAAATAGTTGTCACGAACACAAGAGCGTAAAGAATGAGTTGTGCTTAACAGTACTGGAAAATGATCGATAAATACGTCGAACATCTCTTTATAATTTTTTTCGTGTCCAGCAAAGGGCTCCTTATCGTGATATTTGTAATGAAGCTTGTGTTTAAACAAGGCCGAGGAATACGCTTCGTGCTGATCCAACAGTTCCTCAAACGATTCCTGATCCAATTCTAATTGAATCTCATCCTTCTTCCGCTCTAGTTCAGCTATTTTCGAATCGTAGTACTTCATTTGCAAACCAGAGATTAATTCTAAACGGTTATCCTTCAACTTTTTAAAGTCAATGAATCCATACTTGAATAGTAATTTGGCTTTATGTAAAAAATGATCAGCCCGTTCACCGACAAAATACTCATCTGCCAAAAAGGAAATAATCCTTTCGGGTGTTTGTCGACATAAAAATAACCTCTCCATTTCTTCTATATTATGTTTATTGTAATGAACCTGAAAATGTCTTTGTTCCAGATGATAGGCAGCTAGCTCTTGATCGATTTTTGCCTTATTATTAGCCAACTCCAACAAATGATTAAGTCTCTTGGTTATATTCGAGATTGATTCTATAATTTTCTCTTCTTGAATCTCGCTTTTCCATTCAGCTACATTATATTCAGGCAATTTCTGAAAAAATGATCTCCTGTTCTTCATATTGCCTAAGGAAGCAGCAATGAAATCATAACCACTCTTTTGTAGCTTATCCTTTACATTTTGTACTGCCGCATTATTGCTTGATACTACTGCTACTGATTTATTCCTCATAATTGCCAAGTTTGCAATGATATTTAGAATGGTTTGTGTTTTCCCTGTACCAGGAGGACCTTCGATAATCGAGATCTGACTAGTGAGAGCCTGTTCAAGTGCCTGCTTTTGACTCAGATTAAATCGAAAAGGAAATATAACAGGAATAGTGCTCGAAGCTACTTGAGTTAAAGGTGCCTGATTTATGTAAGCTTTGAGTACGCTATCAGGGTGTATAGGATGGATCTTGTCAAACTCTTTTTTCAGGAAAGCTTCAGCCTTATCTTCTATCTTTGTATAATGTGCAATATCAGCCCAATAATTCAATACATTCAGTACCCTTCCCTGGCTACTTTCTTTGCTCTCTATGCGGATTGAAGAAGAATCGTAAATATTGGTTTTTCCATTCTGGAAGAAAACTTTGAAAGTGCCCTCAAAATCTAGAATTTCTTGGACTTTGCGAAGGGGCATATTTTGATAACACACATTCTGATTACTTATATCTAGAACTTTTGGATTTTGTTTAATGGTTACTTTTTTTAAAGAATACTTATAGATCTTAGTATTATTTTTAAATTGAATATGTACCTGATTTTCAATAAAGTTATAATCAGCAATGTCAGTTGTCTGATCCCCTTTATCAGTTAGGATTAAAATACTGCGTTCATCCATTGATTTCAGTTCCTTTGTATATATTGAGTTTGAAGCCAACAATTATACATCAGCTGGTAAACCTTGTAACTTTACGGATAACTTGGTGGTGAGTGAAAATAAGAACAAAACGGACGTTTTGATCAGAAATCGGCGTCCTTTATAAAGCTAACCATGCGAGATCCAAGTACTTATAACTGTTAATGTTAGCTGTTTAATATGTTGAAATCTAAAGCCTTTTGTATATTCATTCTAAAAAATTTACAAGGTAGACTGGTAGTTTTATCTTTTCTTCTTCCGAAGTATCATCTATAGAAGAATGATGGACTATTTGAACGTATTTTATCACATCTCTTTGCAGGATTGACAATTACCATACTGCAGCCTCTGTTACGCTTCTATATTAAATATCCGCTCAGTCAGAAACACGTACTAAATATAATCCAAAATTAAAAACAAAAAACACCGGGAAACCCCGATGTTATGTGGTATTTTTTATGGTGGAGCATAACGGGATCGAACCGATGACCTCTTCGCTGCCAGCGAAGCGCTCTCCCAGCTGAGCTAATGCCCCATATTTTGTGAAGTTATGGAAAAAGTATAGCATAGCGGTTCCCATATATGCAACTATGAAAACTTAAAATTTTGCCATTTATCATGATCTCATGGACATATTATAAATATAAGACCAAAATATTCCGATAACAATGATGATAACTGGAAAGGAACGGAAACCCATCTCAATGAGAACCTGATGGTTACCGCTGTCCTTAAAATTCCAACTTTCCATTCTATGGTAAAATAAACGTGTTACAATCGCATAACGATCATCCCTAAGTCTAAGGAGGAGTCATCTTGTTTACAATCTGGCATAAAAAAAACAAATCACCGGCACCTAAAGCATTAATAGTAGATAAAAAGCAGACAGTAGGTCCTAGTCCTTCAATCGATTCACCAGCTAAAGCATTTACATACATAGATTCTGATTCCAACACTCAATCGCTTCTGCAAAATTACGCACATCACCATCTGCTCACTAGTATTGATCTCTACGAACAAAACATGAAACTAAGCCAAAGCGGCAAGCTCTTGGACGAACTACAAGAGACGACTAAGTGGGCCATACATGTGAGTAAATCTTCGGAAGAATTAGCTTGTTCGGTAGTGGACGTGGCAGAGAGTACGAGCAAAATGGCGCAGTTTACAGAGGAGACAACAGGTAAGGCGTACAAGAGTGGAAAGAGTATAAGTGAATCCCTGTCTGTTTTCCGCGAAGTAGAAAATTCAGTTTCTTCTATGAATCAGACCTTTGATAGCTTACAACAAGGTATTACCTCAACGCATAGAATTGTGGACACCATTCGGAGTATCTCAGATCAGACACATTTACTGGCGTTGAATGCTTCCATAGAGGCGGCAAGGTCAGGCGAGCATGGCAGAGGATTTGCTGTCGTTGCGCAGGAAGTGAGAAAGCTCGCAGAAGATACCAAACGTGCTCTTGCGGATATTTCTACTCATATGGAAGGAGTAATGAAAACATCTCTGACGATGCGTGAGCAGGTGCAGGTAACGCAACAGCAGGTCGCAGTAGGAGCGTATCAGGCTACGGAAGCGGAAGTTTCTTTGCGGCATATGATTGATGAAATTCGCAGTATAAAGACACAGACCAGCAATATTGCAGCGATTACAGAGGAACAAGCTGCCGCTACTCGGGAAATTGATGAGTATATACATACTATCGTGGAACAGGTTTCAGAATCTAGTGAATCCTTACGTATTATGGGAACAGAAGTGAATGCGCTTTCGAAAAAGATAAACAAGAATAGATTACATAACATTGAAGAGTATGGCCAGCAACATGAATGGTATGATCGCCCAGAGTTGCTAAAACGGATCATGATTCAAGATCATCTCTGGTGGGTATGGAAGGTGTATAATGCCATTTATGGTTTTGAGGTATTAAATCCCCATGATGTCAAAGATCACACGGCATGTCGATTAGGGCATTGGTATAAGATTGAACAAGATCGTGTATCAGAAGCATTGAAGCCTGGTTTTGAGAAAGCACATCAGAATGTTCATCGTTTAGCAAAAGAGATTGCTGTCGCTCTTCAAAAAGGGGATAAAAATAGGGCTAAGACTTACCAACAGGAACTGGAACGTGCTTCCCATGAAGTTGTGCAATTTATTGAAAAAATGATGTAGCAATAAAAGCGAAGTTTTGCTCAATATAGTAAATTCTTATTATCATATAAAAAACTCTCTAGACACGAATAACGTCCAGAGAGTTTTTCACCTATTACTTCATATTTTAGTAACTTATCTACCTTCATCTAGCATCGTATACCTATCAATTCACATTTTATCTACACAACCTTTTATTTATGTAGTTGTTATCATGTTGATCATTTTTACCTTTTGAATAATAGTTATCTCCAACTGTTCATTAAGCTTATCGATGCGTTTCCCAATTAAGAATACGTCGATAATGATCCAAATGGCAATGGGAACAAACAAGAGGAACCAACTGATGAACCAGACGGCAATCATACCAATGGCAATCCCGGTGTCCCCGCTATAAAAACGGTGACCTCCTATGGTACCTAAAAAAATCCACAGAAGATAGGCTATTCCTTTTGATCTTTTTCGTTTGTCAAATTCTGCATTTACCATGAGTTGTTGATCAGTAGTTAAATTTTGTCTTGCGGTCAAATTATCCATGACATTCCTCCCAACAAAATGAGCACATACCCAAAGCTTTTGTAACATGAAAAAGAATTGACAGCTGGTGGCAGTCAAGTCCTTTGGGCATATGCATTTATTGTATGTTGGAGTCTTACCAAATTTGCTTGTTTGTTGCTTACGTCTAAAAATATTCTAAATCTCAAAATGAATCCCACTAAAACATGAGAAGTAGTGCTTTACTTGAGCCTACACTTTAAATCGCTTCAATTCTTCTTGCATCTGCTTCGTCATGTTAGCTAACGAGCTTGCGGTCCCGTGTACCTCCTGAGCCGAAGCGGAGGCTTGCTCAGATGTTGCGGCGATTTCTTCTGAGGAAGCAGCTACTTCTTGTGAAATGCTAGAGCTGGATTCCACTTTGGTTAAGATATCTTCTTTTTGTTTTTGCATGTTCTGTGCAGAGAAGCTAAGTTGCTCTACTTTTGGATTAACGCATTCAATTTCTCGCATGATGTTACGGAAAGAGTCAGTAGCTATATCCATTTCTGATTTTTGCCCAGTGATAGCTTCTTTCATTGATTGTGCATTCATTAACATTTGATCTGAATCTGTGGACACAGAGGTAATCATGTCTGCGATCATTTGAGAAGATTGTCGGGATTGCTCTGCTAATTTACGTACCTCATCAGCGACGACAGCGAAGCCCCTGCCTGATTCTCCTGCTCGTGCTGCTTCAATGGCTGCGTTTAAGGCCAACAGATTCGTTTGTTCAGCAATCTGATTAATGACAGTAGTGATATGATGAACATTTTTTAAATTATCGTTGGCTGTGACAATATTCCCGATGAAATCTTGGAATACCTGATTTACTTCATCTACAGATGTGATGAGCTTATTCAAATTTTGGTTACTTTCGTTTGCCAATGTATGGATGTTTTTACCATTAGCATTTACCTCTTCAATCGCACATACCATGTCATCTAATTGTGTACCATATGAGGTGAGTGTATCACTGATCTGAATCAATTCTTCTGTTTGAGATGTAACTCCTGATGCTACATCTTGAATGGAGATAGATACACTTTCTGTAGCGCTACTCATCTCCTGAGAAATGTTACTTAGACTTTGAGAAGCATGATCGATTTCTGTAGATTGCGTTTGCACGATGCCGATTAAATTACTAAATGAGCCTTTCATATTTTGTAATATATGGGATAACTCACCGAATTCATCCCTGCGTTGGAGTAATTTGTCGTCGATTGGTGTTGCTAGTTCTCCACCTGCCATGATTCCAAAAATACGTTTAAAAGTGTGCAAAACACGGCTTAGCGAATGAGAATACCAATAAGCAATACCAATAGATGCTAACAAGAAGAAACCAGAGATTATCATTAAATAATTACGCATGCTATCAACGCCGCCAAGTAGATCATCAGCATTAATATAGATAACAATACCACCACCTGTTAGGGAAAGCGGGGCATATCCAATATATTTTTTTATTCCTTGATACTGATAGGAACCAGAACCACTATTTCCAGAAATCAACTTCGAAAAAATGTCAGCTAGCTGTTTTAAGCCGGTGTCGGTTTGTGACATCACTATCAAGTTTTCTTGTTTTTTTATTCTGTCGATATCCTCAGTGACGACAATCGTTCCCGTTTTATCTAAAACATATGCTTGTCCTGTTTGGCTAAAGCTAATGTTTGACAGGAACTTTACCAATTCATTGGCAGATTGGACTATATATACCACACCAATATTCTGATTTTCCGTGCGGATAGGTGCAGCATACACAATAATAGGTTCTTTGGTCTTACTGGATATGAATACATCTGATGTATTTGGAGTTCCAGTCAATGCTTTTTGAAAGTAGGCTGTCTTACTGATATCTTCGCCTACATTACTACCAATCACAGCTTTACCTGTAGTATCTGCAATGCCCCAGTTTATAGCACCATGCTCCTTGATCAGGGAACTAAGATTTTTTTCCACGAACTCTGATTCCGTTTGATATTTTTTTACTGCTTCTCGAGCTGCCAAACTTTCTACAAATGTTATTTCATCTGCCATTTGGGCTTGATAATGCCCAGCTGCTTGTTGGGCAAGAGGAGAAAGCATTTCCTCTGCGCTTGTAATCATTTGCTTTTGTGCTTCAAAAAAAGCAAGGCTTGTAAGTCCTAAACAAGTGATAGTAAGCAAGGCACAAATCATGAATAGTAGTTGCCCTTTAATCGATTTAAACTGAAAGATTTCTTTCAATTTCAAAATAATCCCTCCATTTTTACCACTTGTTAAAACAAGCATGTCTTTACATTGTCGTACTTTAACATATAAAAATTTATGTACAATTTGTTACGGATGTGCAAAAAAGGGAAAGATAAAATTATACGCCTATTACATTAAGTTTTATGTATTATAAATTAAGTAAACCGATAGGAATTATGAAACTTTTTCGTGCTAGATACGTAAACAAAAAAAGTGATCAGTATATTTGCTAAAAGTAGTGATGTCCGTAAATAAATCGGGTAAACTGATTACATATGCAATTTGGGTTATATATAGTGAGGAGGATGTTACAGCAATGGATATTCGCGAAATTGAACTACCAGGGATTGGGCGGAAATTCGAAATGATTACAAGAAATAATGAAAAGGTGGTTATCGTTATTCACGATGATGGTCGAAGAGAGATCTATCAATTTGATGAAGATGATCACGATGAGAGCATATCTAGTGTTATTTTTAACGATGTCGAAGCTAGAAAAGTGGCTGAAATTCTAGGGGGAGTCGTCTATAAGCCAAAAGCACTTGAGACAGTTGAAATGGCTTTTCATGATTTAGTGATTGAGTGGTTCAAGGTATCACCAAATGCTGTGGCTGTTAATCGGACGATCTTAGAGGTGGATATTCGCAATAAATACAGTGTGACTGTGATTGCGATTTTAAAGAAAAATTTGAAAAAAATTCCAAATCCAGGACCAGAAGAGGTCATTGAAGCGGGAGATACGTTAGTGTTGAGTGGGGAAAGAGCACATTTAAAGGCGGCGATTCGTGAACTATTATCTAACGGGGGGGAGTAATATATAGATGGATCATTTGGTATTTGAGGTTGGGACGGCACTTTTGTTGGTTGCGATTGCAGCATTACTTGCTGGAAGGTTGAAATTCTCGATTATTCCTTTTTTAATTGTTCTGGGTATGATGGTAGGCCCACATGCCCCTACGATTGGAATTTTTGATTTCAAATTTATTGAATCCCAAGAGATTATTGATTTTATGGGTAGGATCGGTGTTTTGTTCTTACTGTTCTATCTGGGACTGGAATTCTCGGTCGGTAAACTCATTAAATCGGGAAGGTCTATCGCCTTTAGCGGGACCGTATATGTAGCTATTAACTTTGTATTGGGGCTTATCTACGGTTTTCTTACGGGATTCCCGTTGTTAGAAACCCTTATTATTGCTGGGTTTGTGTCAGTGTCTTCTAGTGCCATTGTAGCCAAAGTCTTGGTTGATTTGAGGCGAACAGGAAATTCAGAGACGGAACTTATCCTAGGAATTATTCTCTTTGACGATATTTTCCTTGCAGTATTCCTTTCTATAATGTCAGGACTGTTATTAGGTGGATCAACATCGATTGGAGGAAGCATTCTATCTGTGCTGATCGCAATCGGATATATGTTACTGTTTTTTGTAATTGCACGTAAAGGAACTCCTGTATTAAATAAACTACTAAATATCGCGTCTGATGAAATCTTTATTATTGTGGTATTTGCAGCTTTGTTTTTCGTTGCTGGTTTTTCTGAAACGATCCACGTGGCAGAAGCAATTGGTGCCTTATTATTCGGATTAGCCTTGTCAGAAACGGAACAAAACAAACGAATTGAAAAGCTTGTTATTCCATTCCGTGATTTCTTTGGAGCCATGTTTTTCTTTAGTTTTGGGCTCAGTATCGATCCATTAACGCTAGGCGGTGCAGTTTGGCTTGCGTTAGGTGTTGTTATCTTAACCGTAGTGAGTAACTACGTTGCTGGTATGATTGCAGGCAGACGTTCTGGACTGTCTCATAAAGCATCCAGTAACATTGGATTAACAATCATGGCTCGCGGTGAGTTTACCATTATCGTAGCGAATCTTGGTATTGCAGGTGGGCTTATGCCTATTTTAAAGCCATTTTCTGCCTTATACGTGTTGATTCTTGCTATACTAGGACCTTTGCTCACCAAGGAATCTAAACACGTCTACCAGTTCATGAACAAAATCTTTGGCTGGAATACAAAAGCAGAAAAGAAGGCAGAGAAGAAGACAGATCAGACATAATGAAGAGAATGTAAGCTTTGGCTTATGACATATAGAAGTAAAAATAGTGGGGCTTAGTTCAGTAAATATTGGACTAAGTTCTTTTTTCTTTCATTTTCCACAGCATTTCCACGTTTATTTGTTAGAATAATAAAGACTAAGACGAAAAGAAATTGGAGACGAATATATGTACATGGATTCGAGAATAGTAAAATCGTTGTTTATCCTACAACTGCTCTCGTCGTTTTTAGTGTTTGCTGGACATTACACCGCATTAGTTCTCAACTATAACGATCCTTTTTGGATCGTAGCTTTAAATCAAATTAGCCGCTATGGAACTGTCTTGTTGGCAATTATCACTGGTTTTTTTACTGCAAGATCACTTGAACGAATAACAGGTAGAGGGTGGAGCTTTTTCTCAGGAAAAATTACTTATATCGTTATCCCATTCCTTCTATTTGGTGTTCTGTACCACTATTTATTGACGAAAGAACTCCCTTCTCAAAGGATTGATTTTCTCAATATTATGCTTGGTAAGACAGGTGGGCAGCTCTACTTTATTTTCATGTTGTGCCAATATTATGTATTTGCTTACTTGTTCCGAAATGTTATTAACAAGAAGAATCTACTTGTGCTGATATGGGTGTTTATGGCTGTCCAATATGTGTATATTAATTACTTACATTATCCATGGCTTGGTTTGACGACGCGCCATTTTCTGCCTACATGGATTTTTACATTTTACCTGGGGCATCTCATTTATTGGTACCGAGAGAAAATCATTCTGTTTTTGAAAAATAACCAACTTATTGTTGTAAGCTTTGCTGCGATTTCCTTGTTTAGCGCAATACTGTTTGTTTTATCTGAAACAACCTATGTAGCGGTTCATATGCGATTTGTATTAGCAACGCTTGTTACGCTTTTGACAAGCTTACTATTTCTGGTCGATTGGGCCGAATATATTCCAGTGACTTTCCACAAAGGATTGACCTTCTTTATATACCTTACACACTCGGCTGTCACTATCTTAGTAAATAAGACATTGATTGGTTATCTAGGTGACATTGCTTGGATCTTTCAGAGTACGTGGTACACACTGATTTATTTAGTCATTATTTATAGCATTACTTTTGGAATTTCCATGCTATTGTCTAAAATGATGAATCTAATGGAAGCAAGTAAGCGGCGGATGAATAGGAAAATAGAGGGCCCTTTGTAATAAAACGGTTGATGCATGTGATAATACTGCATCAACCGTTTTTATATGCAAATATTTTGCTTTTTTTCCTTGAAAGACAAGACCCCGTTTACGTAGACAGTAAACATCTTCGTCAGGATAATAGGTGATTCTGATGAGCGATTTGCTGACCGGCTGGTTACCGATGCATTCTGGTGGTAGTTGCTCATGATTCCATACTTTCTTTGACATTTTTTTGTTTCACTAGTAACGTTTATAATAGATAAGTGATTTTTGTTTCTCTCTTGTACTGGCAGAATTTCATCTCAACACTTCCTGCCTATTACAATATAGGGTCGTCATCTTAGACAAAAACATAGTCAAATACATGGAGGTTTTCATGAATAAAAAAGATGTGGCAGCTTGTCTGTCCGCGTTCTTGCTTCTATTATTAATGGGCTGTCAGGCTGTCGAACAAAATGTACAACAGGCATACTCAGAGCCAAAACAGCTAGAATCTTTAAGCAAAACTGACTTGCAAAATATATGTGCTAATGAGCAAGATTGCGTAGAGGTAGGTAATAGGTTGGTTCAGGAAATTAATGCAATAATCCCTGAGTTTTCTTCAATGGAAGAGTATGTGGAGGGGGACAGCGCACAATCGGAAGCGAAAGAGAAGAGCTTGTCCGACGAAGCAAAGAAGCAAAATGAGATTGAAGCAAATGTACTGATGAGCTACAAGATTAACGATAAAGATGAACTAGTGGAGCCACAAATGCAAAAGCTGGATTCTAAGAAATGGGGTACATTCTATACAGAAACAGGTATAAAACGAGAAGAGATTGAAAAAATGCAGAAAGATACCGTGCTACATCAAGAGGTGTGGAATTTCTATAGAGCGTTAATTCCTAAAGAACAACGCAAACAACTTAAAGAATTTACTATCATGACAGATGGTAAACAAAATATACTGGCTAATGTTGTACAATCAGAGAATACTGATGAACACTGGAAGCTAGAGGTGGATGTGCTAGATGCTAGTACAGACGACCCAGATTTAATCAAAACATTGATTCATGAAACTGCCCATCTGATCTCACTAGGAGAAGATCAGATTCCCATTAATGAAGAGAGTCAGCAAGAGTTTAAAAAGGAGTGCGAAAGTCTATTCTTGGATGAAGGATGCACAAGTAAGGATTCGTATCTAAATAAGTTTCATAAACAATTCTGGCCAATGTATGAGGAAGAGTGGGAGCAGAAGAAAGTAGAGACGGATGAAGAGGAAAAACTAGCTTTTTACGATAAATATAACCAAGAGTTTGTATCCGAATATGCAATAACCAATGTGGTAGAAGACTGGGCCGAGACGTTTACCATGTTTACGCTATATGATTTTAGTCAAAATGAAACGACGTCAGAGAGTCAGCAGAAATTTGCTAAAATGAAGTCGCTGTATGCTTATTCTGAACTGGTGAAGGCAAGAACGGAAATATTGTTCCATTTGTATAAGCTGTTGCCAGAGTTAAAGCGATAGTCGGGAGGGCTTGGAGATAAGCTATATAAAATAAAACCAAAAACCAGAAGCCTGTCCCCCATGGGCAATAACGTTTTTCCCTTGTGGAAGCGGCACATCAGGTTTGCCCTTATTCAAAAGCAACAAGAGGAAACATTGATGAATGAAAGGCTGTCGAGCGGGTCGATAGCCTTTTGCCGTGTCATAAGTAGAGAGTAAAACATTATAAATCAATCCATTAAATTTTATTGTTATTTACAGAAATATACATCAGGGTTAAAATTAATAAAAAATGCTACGTTTTATAAATATAGGAAGGGGATTCATATGATTGAAAGTTTAACTTCCCAAACAATCGGGGAACTGATAAGAGCTAAAAGAACAGAATTAGGCATCAGTTTATCAGAAGTATCCAGAGTGACTGGGGTTAGTAAGGGGGTTATTTCCAAAATAGAAAGTGGCGAGACCAAGCGTCCAGAGTTAAGGACTTTAAAACCAATGGCAGATTTTTTAGACATCCCTTACGAAGATATCATTGAACGCTATATTGAGATGGAACAACGCATTGGTATTTTGGACGTTCTTTTATCAGAATCAATCGAAATTTCTAATCTTTCCTTAATTACTAAAGTGGCGAAAAAACTCCTCGAATCTCCTCACGAGGATACATATACATTATTAGAACATTTATATAAACTTGCGAACACTAACACAAATAAAGAAATCAGGCTAACATTTTACAATATCATTATTTCGTACGCCAGAGTTCATGGAGTACCAATGTATATAGCTAAAGGGTTATATCAAAAATACCTCATCGAGAGAGAAGATTTGAAACGTTTGGAAGAATCGTTTAAAGTAGGAGAAGAATCTTTGCACTATATTGATTTTCTATCTGATGAAGAGAAAATCATTTTCTATTTTAGAATGACCTTACACGCTCATAACATTAAAAAATATTCAGAGTGCATTGAGCTATGTAAAATGGGTCTTACAGAAGATACTACAAAAACCGAATTAAAGGCTAGAGCTTACTTAGCAATGATTAACTCACTTTTATTTTTAGAAAGATATGATGAAGTAGAACATCATTTAGATATTTTTGAAGAGTACGAATATCGTTTTGTTTTGGACGCAACCAACATAACTCGTGCCATTGTAAAAGCTAAAAAGAAGGATTTCGTTTTGGCAATTCCAATGTTAAGAGAGTGCTTAAAGGTGGTTAGTAAGGACCTTAAAATACATGTGGCAAATGAATTACTTGATGTATTTTTTCAAACAATGGACATGGACTCAATTGCAGAATTGCTAACCTTAGAAGACGAATGTATGATTATTAATCCTCAAACACCTTACCAGCATATATCTATTGGAACGTTTTACCGACACAAAGGGAATTTTATGATGGAAACAGGTATCCCTGATCAGGGAAAGGAAAGCTATTTACAAAGCTTACGTATTTATAGAAGGATTAATGCTTATCAAGAAATAACAGAGTGTATGAAAAATATTTTTGAATATTTCTCAAAAAATTTAATGTCAGTAGATATTGAGTATGTAAAAAGATTAAATGAGGTGTATAATGGTGCTGTGAGAAAAAAATGTAATTAAAGGTGGAATGTGGAGTGAAAAAGGCTGCTGCTGCAACGCTATTATCCTTATCTTTACTTGTAACTATGAATTTGGTTCCTTTAAACAAAACAGCAAGCACTAACATTACTGCTCTGAAAATTTATCCAACTGTAGTTGATCCAGGCCATTAATTAAGGTATTTTTTCTTTGAAAGCGCTATTACATTGTAGCGCTTTTTTTATTTGCAAGAATCATTGCATAACGAGACATCTTCCGTAAACGAAACCTAGAAAGAGAGTTGTACAAGGTAGACTTGGTAGTAAATGGAGAAGAAGCTCTTTTGTGTTTCATTCTGGCTTATGCGCAAAAAAGCTCTCATACAAGAGTGCTAATCGCTTGTTAGATAGCTTAATGTCGAAAAATGGCACATTTTGTAATACGTTTCAACATTTTCATTTGCCATATTCTTAGCGGAACACTCATTAGAATAAAAAGGTAAAAGCATATTCATTTATCACAGGGAAGTAATGACTAGCTGTAAATGAAAAATTATGGAATACGAAGCTTACAAGACGAATGGAGGAATTTATCATGGCACTCGTTTGGGCAGATGAACCTACAGATCGGAAAGAAATCTTCCAGAAACCAAAAGAACAAGAAAAAAGAGACGTCCCTTCCGCCGTCCAAAGCCAAGGAGCATCTCTTCGTTTTAAGCAAAAAACAATCTCTTATCTTAGTGTAAGGGACAGAAAAGCACAAAAGCAACAGGGGAATAAAAATTTCCCTAAAAAAGGGAAAAGTGCCGTAGGTAATACTTGGGTATACTTTTAACTGGATCAAATTGTCATCGCTAAACAACATAGATAGACAAGCATGGAAAGGTAATAACAAAACATGGATACAGGCAAGAATAATAAGAGGAAGTATGAAGGAAAAAGCGGCACAGGTCGGTTTGTGAAACGGCAACGGGAACAGAAACAATTAAATAGAGAGAGTAGCGGGCCGCCTACAAGCGGCCTTTTTGCGATCCATAGGTCAGACACCTAGGTAATATCAATCGCTTCTACCTCATTGGCACTTTGTAGAACAAGCCTTTTTTTGATTCAGATGGATTATTGCTGTGGTAAATAGAACAAATGCGATAAACAAGTTAGAAAGGGAGAGGACTTTTTATTATATAATGTTGAAGGCAGTTTTTGGATGGTTACACATTGCATGATTATAATGGTAAAATAAAAGGCATGTTTCATTCAGCAGCTTTCTTGTAGAAGTTGCAGTCCAAAGAAAGGTGATGAGGAAGATGAAAAAAATGAAAGGGACTCTATTTGTCCTACTAGCTTGTGCTATGTTGACGGCTTGCTCCAATAACACAGGAGAACAAGCCCAACCTAAAGTGAACCCAGAAGGAGCACCAGCACCAGCAGCCACAGCTGAAACGAATGCTAACAATGATTTCAAAGGTGAACCAGTAAAGGATAGTAAAGGCTTACCAGCACCTAATCAGATTAACGTATATAAATACGGAAGCAAGAAGACATTAAAATCCACGGATGCGGAATTTAAAAAGATTGTTGAACTGACCAACAAACGTTTAGGTATCGTGGGAGAAATAGTCCCTACTAATGAAACAGAGTTGAGCATTGAGAAAGCAACTAAATTAGGTCTAGCGATTGAATACGTATATGATCAGCCGGTAGAACATGAGATTGTGGCGAAAGAAAAGCAAGGCGATAAGAAAGTAAATACTACCGTTAAAATCACTACCAAGAGCGATGTCTTTATCTTCTCTGGTAATGATAGTAACAGAATGTACTATAGTGAAGATGGTAAAACCTATACGGACAAGCCTATTCTTCTAACTGAAACAAAACAATTGACCGATCTAGTGTCTAAATAACAGATCCGATTAAAGAAAAATAACACATCGAATGGAACCCGATTGCTAGGTAAGCATGGGTTCCATTTTTTTATCTAGATTGCTAGAGTATTTCAGACAAATTAAATAGAGATGCAGGCTAACTGTAGGGTATATCCGATAGCTTGCTGATTATATCGTGCAAAGAACTGTGTAATGTATCAAAAATATAGGAGATAACACATGCAACAGATGATAAACAGTTTCACTACATGCTACAATGAAACTGTTACTGTTACATACAGCACTTTTTAAAAAAGCTGAGGAGGGAACAGCAGTGGTAAAACATCTCGCAGATTGTACAGTACTCCAAAATGGAGTGAAAATGCCTTGGATTGGTCTTGGTGTTTGGAGAGTAGATGATGGAGCTCAGGTTGTTCACGCAGTTAAAACAGCAATTCAGCACGGATACAGAAGTATTGATACTGCAATGATCTATAAGAATGAAGAAGGGGTTGGCCAAGCGATTGCTGAAGCTGGAGTTCCCCGTGAAGACTTGTTTATTACAACCAAGGTGTGGAATAGCGATCAGGGCTATGACACGACACTAGCTGCTTTTGATGAAAGCTTGAAAAAACTTGGTTTGGATTACCTTGACTTGTATTTGATCCATTGGCCGGGTACAGACAAATATGTGGATACGTGGAAGGCATTGGAGAAGCTATACAAAGATGGAAAAGTGCGTGCAATTGGTGTCTGCAATTTCCATAAGCATCATCTGGAAGAATTGATAAAAACGGCAGAAGTGAAGCCGATGGTTAACCAGATCGAAATGCATCCGCTGTTAACACAGAAAGACCTGCTTACATACTGCAAACAGCAAAACATCCAAGTAGAAGCTTGGAGCCCGCTGATGCAAGGAAATTTAGATCACCCTGTTTTGGTTAAATTGGCACAAAAGTATGAAAAAACACCTGCCCAAATCGTGCTTCGTTGGCACTTGCAAAATGGTGTTGTTATTATTCCAAAATCGATTAATGAGAATCGTATTAAGGAGAACACAGCACTGTTTGGCTTTGAACTGTCAGATGAAGACATGGGCAGAATCAATGATTTGAATCAAAACAAACGTTTTGGTCCAAACCCAGACGAATTCTTTTAAACCTCCTGTGTATTCCACTTTTGAATAAAGGAAAAACGCCTCTTCCGATGAGAATTGTTTCATCAGAAGAAGCGTTTTTTTGTATGTTCTCTCTATTATTGCAAATTTAAGACCGTAACTTTATCACGTGTCATGGATTGCAAGCTTTTTGGAACACCTTGCACGCCTACACCAGAACCTTTTACACCGATGAACGGGAAGTGATCTGGACCACGTTCTGTGCGTCCATTAATTTGTACAGAGCCTGTTTCTAATTTTTTCGCCAGATAGAATGCTTTGTTAATGTCATTCGTAAAGACGCTCGCTTGAAGTCCAAATTCGGATTTGTTAGCAATCTCAATCGCTTCTTCTGCGTCTTTAATACGGATGATTGGCAAGACAGGACCAAATGGCTCTTCCCACGCCACACGCATATCAAGCGTTACGTCAGCTAACAAGGTTGGATGAATTAAATTGCCCTCGCGCTTGTTGCCAGTCAGGACTTTGGCACCTTTTGCAATGGCGTCATCAATCAGCCCTTGAATGTAATCAGCTGATTTGGTGTCGATCACTGGTACGACAGTTGCCTTGTCTACAGGTGAACCAATGGACAGCTTTGCCACTTCCGCCGCTAGCATATCAGTAAGTTGGTCAGCGACTTCAGTTTGAACTAACACGCGCTTGATCGCTGTGCAGCGTTGACCGGAATAGGAGAAGGCACCTGAAATAATTTGACCAGTTGCCAATTTCAGATCAGCGTCTGGGAGTACGATAGCTGGGTCTTTACCACCAAGCTCCATTACGAGTGGTACCATTTTTGCTTTGCCAGCAATGTGGTAACCAGTCTCTGTTCCACCTGTAAAGGTAATCATGTCAATACCTTTATTCTCGACCAAATAATCGCCAATGACAGAACCGCGTCCGGTTACTACATTTACAATGTTTTTCGGAATGCCTGCTTTGTGCAAGGCCTCAATCATCTTGATACCGCTCAACGCACCTTGTGTTGCTGGTTTGAAGATCACGGTGTTACCCATCATCAAAGCTGGTGCAATTTTAGCGGAAGACAAGTTGACTGGATAGTTGAATGGCGAAATAGCTAAAATGACACCAAGAGGTACACGTTCAACAATTGCGATTTTCTGTTTTGAGCCGCCAGGGAAGTTCTCACCATTCATGCTCTCGTTATACATATGGATGGCTTCCTCAATGTTGTAGCGAATGAGGTCGGCAGAGCGTTCCACTTCTTTTTGAGCGTCAGCGAAAGTTTTACCCACTTCTTGCATCATAATGTCGGCAATTTCGTCCTTCATAGCCAATAGCTCGTCAATCCATTTATAGAGATAGGAAGCACGCTCGCGAATGCTCAACTCTGCCCAGCCTTTTTGTGCTTCTTTTGCTAAGTGAATGGCTTCATCTACTTCTGCTTGAGTGATGGCTTGTACTTCGCCAACGACTCCGTCTTTATATGGGGAATAAATTTTGACGGTTTCATTGGAGGAACTCTTTCTCCACTCGCCGTCGATATAGTAAGGCAGTTGCATATTTTTAGATGTTGTAGCTGTAGTCATAGTCTGTACCCTCCATGATGTATTGAATATTTTAGTACGTAGGTACTCAAAATGTGTTAATGTACAAATTGACATGTTCATTATATTTGACATAAGATTAATTTGTCAAAAATTAAATTGCGTGCAATTGAATTGGAAGTGCAAAAAGAGGGGAGACAAACCATGAATAACAAGAAAATGCTAGCGCTTGATCAACAGCTATGTTTTTCGATTTATGCCTGTTCCCGTGAAATTTGTCGTTTGTATCGCCCGCATTTAGAAGAGATGGGACTTACCTATCCACAATACCTGGTGCTCCTAATTTTATGGGATAAACACTCCTGTACTGTGAAGCAGCTGGGGAAGCTACTTTATTTGGATTCGGGTACATTGACGCCGATGCTTAAAAGATTGGAAGCCATGGAGTTAGTCAAAAGAGAACGCTCTACCACAGATGAGCGAACGGTTAATGTTACCATCACGGATAAAGGAAAGGAACTTCAAGGCAGAGCCGATGGAATTAAAAGTGCTTTAGTGGAAAGTACTGCGATCTCTATGGAAGAGTTTGGATCGTTACTAGTCCAAATGCAAGCGATGCTAGAGCGTATCCATGAATTAAATCAAAACAAAACGTACTGCTGTATTGAAGCTGACAAAGAATAACCTGTATATAAAAACCTGCTAAAAAGCGCAAAGAGGGAGCGACTGTGTTAGTTAGTAACTGTTGCTGCTTTCTTGCGTTTTTTTTTATTTGTTGTAAAAATGTTCCGGAGCTTACTGCAAGCAGTGAGAATGTAGCGAAAGCAGCAAGTCAAACAGCGCAATCACAATATAAATCACATGACTTGCTTCAGGGGTTACAACAAGAGATTTACAGCATTTATGCAATGGGTACTTTGATGAAGAATATCTCAGATCAAACCCATTTGCTAGGGTTAAACGCTGCAATTGAGGCGGCGAGGGCCGAAGCGAGCGGTCGAGGTTTTGAAGTGGTGGCAAACGTGGTTCGTAAATTAGCGGAACATTCAAAAATATCTGTAGACGAAATCAACAAGGTTTTGAACCATATATGTAGTGTATTAGAAGAAGTACTACTCATTATGCAAAGCAACAGGAAGAAAGCTCTTCTCAACTAGATACCTTTGTGCATACGATTCAAAAAGTAACGCATGAACTAAAAAATCTCCAATCACGTGTTCAGTAATATTCCCCCCTGCGCATCATTTACATACACAAAAAAAACCGCTCAAGCTAATGTGTACTGCACCTCCAATTGTTGAATGTGTCTAACAATTGGGGTGCAGTACAATGTTGAGCGGTTTTTCCTCTAGATATTCCACTGATGCAATTCCAGACGACGAACGCCTTCCACTACATAAGGATCAGATTCTGCTATCTGCGTGGCCTCTTCTAGCGAGTCAGCTACATAAATCACCATTCCGCCTGAACCATCGGCAAAGGGTCCCTTAGCGAAGATTTTGCCTTCTGCCTTTAGCTTTTCCAGATAGTCTAAATGATGAGGACGAAACTCTTGATTTTTCTCTGGATTTTTCATATGTAAAATTGCAGCGAAGTGAGCCATTCTGAGATCTCCTTTAGCTAACGCATTTCTTTCTATTGTACCAAATTTCCGTAGAATCTGCGACGCGATAGCCTTCATTTTCGTATTTACAGGAAAGAAATAGGGAAAACACCTAGTATCAAAAAAGGTAGAAAAATCATGTAAAATAATGTAAAATAAAGGCTAAGTTAGTAGATTTATGTTGGAGGAAAAGAGAGCTGGGGGGATGAACTGTGTTTCGTTCCGAACTGGAATGGACGCGTGAGGAATTGCGCGATACGATCCGCAAGCATATGAAACAAAAAAGCTTGACGCAAGCGGAAACGGCCCAGCTGATTTCCATTGAAAGAAGCGGCTTTACCAAAGCAATTAATGGCAATCATTCGTTTACGCTGGAGAGCTTAGACAAATTGACTGTCGTGTTTGAATTGGAGGAAGGGGCCTTTTATCATCTGTTTTTTGGGGAATGCATTGAACAGCGGCTCAAAAGTGTCCATTTGGTTTTTATTAAGGACAAATATGAAAAGTTCTTACGTCGTTGCCTTGAGGTTGGTAAATACGACATAGCCTTTCAACTATTAGAAATGTTGTTGGAGCAGGACGGTAAAAAACTGGATGTTATTTATACGATTGCTGAATCTATTTTTAAGCTAGCCGCGCTAAAATACCCTGGAGTCCCCACCTACAAAGAACCAGAATATCAGCAAGCTCTTTTTCTCTATAACTACTATGTAAATAATGAAGCTGACTATCATTCTGAGCAACTAGCCATATGCTATTTTCGAATCTTTTATATCATGCGATTCGATGTAAAAGAATCTTATGAAAAATTAGTTATGCTGTTATCCGTCATTAATCGATTGCCTTTACAAGAAAAAATAAAGGCGTATGATCGGGTAATGATGTATTTTTATATTGCAAGCGATTGGGACAAGGTCTTGCATTACGCCGATATCCTAGAGAAGCTAGCGAAGGGGCAGAACATCGACATTTATAATCACTGTCTGATGATTAAGAGTTTTGCTTTAAAGGAAACAGAGGACTATCAGGAGGCTATGCGTCTAACAGATATGTACTCTAAATATAAACCCTTTCAAAATGTGGGATACGGAAACCGCATGATGATTGAGATTACTTCGGGTGATTTGCAAAATCTCCTTATTTATGTGAGTTGGTTATCTCAGCAGGATCAGCGGGAATCAGGTCTGTCGATTGTGATAAGGAAGTTGCTAGATGCTGATAGAGCCTTGTTAGCACGCTATATTTTTGAAATGTTTGCTAAGCGCTTGGTTCCAGAAGAAAATATATTAATCAGCAAATACCGATTTAATCTTTTTCAGGTTGCCTCTCAGATGTATTTTGAATTAGCGTTGTATAAAGAGGGTATTGATCAAGTGTTACAAGCTATAAATAAAGCACTCTATCTCCACAAGCAACATGAATTAGGAGAATTGCTATACATGTTTGAAACGCATAGAATTCATGCAACTCAAGAACAACAACATCTCTATTGGAAATTGTTAAAAGGGTGGAAGGAGGGTGAATTCGCATGAAAAAAGTGTGGATCGTTATTGGAATGATAATGGTGATTGCTACTCCTACAGCAGCGCTGGCTGACAATGGTGCCAAACCGATTGATGTTTACTGCAATGGTACAGAGCAGGATAACAACAGTGCAGGGCAGGAAAACAACGATACAGAAGAGGGAGGTATTTGTGATAACGGAGCCAGACCAACAAAGAAGTGAAAAAATAGGTATAGCTGTTGCCCTTGAAACGGGGTGGCAGCTTTTTTCTTCTTTCCTACGAAAAAGTGATAAAAAAATGGAAAACACCTGTAACTTATCACGTTACCTTATCATTAATATAAAATTTGAAATTGCCAGAGAAAGGTTTGTGAGATAAGGTGAGTGGAATATTGAAGCATGCCCCTCCCATCAAAGATATGGTCATCACATTGCAACAGCAGTTGGTTGCTCTTGTCCAAGAGAAAGGTAGTTTTTCACATCCAATGGTTGTAGCTCTAAGTAAAGAGCTAGATGAATATGTTGTTCAACTACAGAGTCAACGCTTTCAACAATATAAGAAACGCAGACAAATGGATGAGAGAGAACACGGTTGATCCATCCATGAAAAAATCAAATGAGAAATGTTGTATATTTTTAATGATAATTCCACATTCCTAACTAAGAACCCAGATGGTGGGATTGTTTAACTACCATTACTGATTCTTAGAGAGGATGTTTTTGTTTATGCCATATAAAGCTACATGGGGTTTGATTCTTACTGCTACCACCATATTGTTTAGTGCGAGTTCGGCTTATGCAACTCAAAAAATGCAGATATCTAGTACGACTTATGCCGTTGATACTCCTTCCCCCCATCATAATAAGATTATGCACAGAAACCACTTCACAGATAATCCTGCGTTGCAATCCCTATTACATCTATCTAAAGAGCAATTAATCTCAGAATTAGACAAAGGAAAAAGCCTGGCAGATATCGCCAATAGTCGCGGTGTAGAGAAAACCAAGGTGATCGAACTGTTAAAAAGGCAGCACATGGCGATGCTCGATGAAGCTGTAAAGAATGGTAGCATGACGAAAGAACGAGCGGAGAAAGTAAAGGAACATGCTACTACAAGAGCGACCCGCATTGTGGAAGGTACCATGCGCTATCACGAGAGAAACCATGGAATGAGAGGAAAGCTGGTTCCTTGGGAGAATCAGGAACTGCTAACCTTGTTAAAAATGGACAGGGAACAATTAAAAATAACTTGGACAAGCGGGAAATCTCTAAATGAGATTGCCCAAAACCAAGGAGTGTCTAAACAGGAAGTGGCTGCACTTTTGCAAAAAGCGTATATGGAACGGATTGAGAAGGCCGTAACGGACGGTCATCTTTCCCAAGAAAAAGCTGATGAAATTAAGAATAAGGTTAGCAGTAAGATTGATAAGATAATGAATAAGAAATGGGAAGATAAGAACGAACACAAGTATGAAAAAAAGAAGTAAGGCCAAAAGAGAGGATTTCTCATCCTCTCTTCATTTTGCTTTAAGGGTATAGTCATCAATGATAAGTAGAGTAGGATTTTGTCATAAGAGAGGCACTGCGGCAGCTACGACATAGTGGTGGATAAGGATGCATTTTTCTGGCTGCAAGTGAATCTAGTAGATGGTACTTCCGACAATGCAGACAAGGTTTGACGCTCTTAGTTACCGTTTGTTCTCCCCATGCCAATACTTGTGCTGAGAAGGGTAAAAAATGTAACGTTTGATAGTGAAAGGCAGGGCCTGATGGATCAATCCAACGAACGATTTGTCCGTTTTCCCACAGAGATAAGTAGGAGTGATCTTCATAAGGATCAATGGTAATATGATAGCGATTTCCCTGCCAGATTTGCGAATGGGTCTTCACAAGCGGATCATCCCAGACAAATTGAAAATGTGCCATGGTGGAAAGCTCCTTTTAGCCGTTTTGATTTCCAGTATGGTCAAAATTCAGACCGACCATAACAGCTCATTGTTATACGGTCATTCATTTTCGCTTGCTGGAAAAAACTGATACACTAGTGGTAAAGATTACATGGAATGGAGGATCAGACATGAAGACAGGAACGTTTACTTTTACAGATGAACAAGGCTTTACCCTCTTTGTTTATCAATGGTCTCCAGACAATCAGGAGGACGTGAAGGGAATCGTGCAAATCGCTCATGGTATGACGGAAACAGCGGAACGCTATGAACGATTTGCTCGATTTTTAACAAATGCAGGTTATATTGTTTATGCAAACGATCATCGAGGACATGGGAAAACAGCAGGTAGTGTAGAGAAATTAGGCTATGTGGGGCAGAATGGGTTTGTATGGATGGTCAAAAATATGGCTCAGCTTAGTCAGATCATTCGAGACGAAAACCCGGAGTATCCGCTGTATTTGTTTTCCCACAGTATGGGATCATTTTTGGGACAAAAATATATGTATGAATATCCTGAATTGATCGAAGGTATTATTTTATCAGGGAGTAATGGGAGCCGCGGAGTAGAATTGCAAGCCGGGATAGGTATAACTGCATTAATTACAGCCATTCGTGGGGAGCAACATCGCAGTACGTGGATAGATTCGTTAGCTTTTGGCAGTTTTAATCGTCATATTCAGTCACCACGTACACCATTTGATTGGTTGAGCAGAGATGCAACTGAAGTAGATAAATACATTGCCGATCCTTTCTGTGGTGTGGTATCCACCAGCAGTTTTTACCGTGACTTTTTTAAAATGCTTCATGAGATTCAACAGGAGCCATGCTTGCAGCGGATTCCGAAAAACTTGCCTATCTTCGTTATTGCAGGAGATGAGGACCCGGTTGGAGTTTGTGGCAAAGGAGTTAAGAGGCTAGTCAAAAGATATGAGGAGCTACAGCTACAACAAGTATCCTATAAATTGTATCCACAAGGTAGACATGAGTTGCTAAACGACATTAATCGCGAGGAAGTCATGCAGGATTGTTTAGCGTGGCTCAATGAGCAGGTGGAGTAAAAATCCCCTCGATTGTCGCTTGTATGCTCAGCAAAACATTCGAGAGGATTTCTTTAGACTTGAAAGAGCTAAAATTTCTTATCGGAACACCAGCTAGCTTATTTCACCACAGAAGCGCGTGTAGGTATTAATCCTTTTGCTTGCTTTCGTTGATACAGGTTGTTACAAACTAGGGCCATGATGATTAGCGTTGTGCCACCTACATCATATATAGTCATGTCATACCCCTGCATGACAGAAATGATAAAAGTCGTAACAGGTACAAAGTTGATAAACAGTGTTCCATTAATTGGTGATAATAGCTTAATTCCAGCGTTCCAACTGATCAGCGCAATCACACCCGGAAAAATAATCATAAAAGCAAGTTCGTTGCCAGCAGATAAGATTGAGGTCATGGTAGGGACATGTAAAATGTTTAGCGTGGTTAAAGTCAAAACAATTAGTCCAGATGTGAGTGTACCTAGGACGCAGCTCAGTGTGGAATAGCGTAAAACGGACCATTCACTAAAATGATTGCCACCAATCGTATAGATCACCCAGCCTAACACCCCTATGAAGATTAGGAGAACCGCGAAGATACTACTTCCACCTATTAGAAAAGATTTGACATCTCCTTTAGTAATAACCATAAATACCCCAACTAAAGCCACTGCGATACAACCAATCGTAAACGGTTTTGGTTTATTTGATTTATAAATCCATAGAACCAGTACAGATAACATTGGCATCAATGCTTCCATGACTGAGGCCAGGATGACACCTGAGGTTCCTAATTGATTTTGTCCCCAAAATACTAATAGATTATAGCAGGTGAATGCCATTGTCCCAAAAAACCACAAGGACCATCCACGACCTTCTAAACGTAACGCTTTGAAGCCCTCTTTCCAGACTAGTAAACCGATTAAAATGAGGGAAACAACAGAATAACGAATAACAGAGAAGTAAAACGGATCAATAAATTCAAATGCACTTTCTGCTACTGGAAACATGGCTCCCCAAGCCACACTTGCTACTAAGCAAAGGAAGGCTCCCTTCATGATGTTGTCTGTTTTCATTTTCTCTCTCTACCTTTCTCTCTGTAAAAAATTCTACGTTGAACATCATATGTCGAAACCGGTATCATGTAAAATGATTGAAATTGATATTAGCCATCATTATAATTGATAGCAAATGTTGAGATAGGAAAAGAGGATAGAGGGAATGGAAATCAGCGATCTACGTATTTTCCAAACAGTAGCCGAGGAAGGCAGTGTAAGTCAGGCAGCTAAACGCTTAAATTATGTGCAATCAAACGTCACAGCTCGAATTCAACAAGTAGAAAAGGAACTAGGAACATCTCTGTTTTATCGACACCGGCGAGGGGTAACTTTAAATGAAGACGGGCGTAAGCTTTTAGGCTATACCCAAAAGATGTTGGCGTTAATGGAAGAAATGCAACAATCGTTTCAAACCAGCGAGGACCCATCTGGACCATTGTTGATTGGCTCTGTTGAGACGGTTTCAGCACTACCGATGATTTTGGCGTCGTATCATAAACAGTTCCCACGGGTCGATTTATCATTAGTATCTGGAGTGACACAGCATTTGGTAAGTGATGTGCTGCACTATCAGTTAGATGGGGCCTTTGTAAGCGGACCCATTCAGCATCCTGATATTGTACAGGAGCATGTCATGGAGGAGGAGCTTGTGCTTGTAGCAGCAAGAGGTATCCACTCTTTAGAGGAATGTAAAAGGAAACCACTCCTTGTATTCCGGTCAGGATGTGGATATCGAGCAAGGTTGACTCAGTGGCTATCAACACAGGGGATCACTCCCACTAAAATAATGGAGTTTGGAACATTGGAAACGATCCTGGCTGTGGTGGAGTCTGGACTCGGCATTTCGCTTGTGCCAAAATCAACGGTGTTGCGACTACATTCAGAAGGAAACATCCGTCATTTTACATTGCCAGAGGGATACAATCAGGTAACGACAGTTTTCATCCGCAGAAAGGACTCCTTTTTAACTAATACAATGCGCTGTTTCTTGAATCAAATTGATCAGTTCCACGAACAACGCATACATGCATAAAAAAAATAACGTATGGCTAACGTTATTTGTGAGAAGAAATGCAAAATTTATTTTGACAGTATTGCGACCTATGGCAAATTATATAAGGAAATCATAGAAAAACAATAAAAAACGTGATAATTAAGAATAGTTTTATGTTATTAAGGTTATTTTAAGGTTCAATCGCCTATTATATGAATTTTATGCGTTTGGCCATGCCTATTTTCATTTTGAGAAGAACCACTGGAAAATAAGTGGGTAAAAATAAAATTAGGCTTTTGAACCAGTATATTTGTCTGTATCGAAGCTGATTCCTCTTGCATTCTATGGTATTGGGGATATTGATTTAGTTTTGGAAGTGATTAGGAAATTAACAATCTCCACCGTTCCCCAAAACTACAGATAGAGGTGATCAATCATGTCATGTTGCAGACGCAGAAGACGCAGACACAGAAATAGAGTCAGTAACAGAGATGTCCGTCGAGCAAGAAGAAACATCCGTAGAGCTAAACGTTTCTTAAATCGAGCTCTTCGTGATTTGAGAAGAAGAAGACGCCACAGAGACCACGAGAGAGACCACGACAGAGAATGCAGAAGAAGAAGAAGACGTCGCTGCAGAAGTATCCGTCGCTTCAAAAGTATCTGCTAAAAAGGAAGAGAGGGGCGCTCATTATATGGGCGCTTCTTTCTTCATACATGATGTCTATATCCATGGTAAAATAAACAATACATAAACCCTCATTTGTTGGTATATAAAGGGGCACAATGAGTCATCGGGGGTGTTAACTACACATGGGGCCCATCAGCCAAATCTATGTCGTTTTATCCGTCATTAATATTTTCCTTGCTATGGCAATTATCTTTTTAGAGCGACGCAATGCTAC